>JAKSAU010001132.1 GCA_022361535.1 Desulfobacterales bacterium | reverse complement strand
GCTGTTTTACCCCAGAAATATTCCTGGATTTCTAGGTGACTGAATAGATGTTTTTCAGCATATTTTGCTGCATTCATACCGGTTGTGTTTTTCAAGACCCTTCCCAGTATGGTTGATAACCCCGTGTTATAGTGGAACCGTTCGCCTGGTGGATTAACAAGCGTTTGATTTAAAACATATTTAATCGCATCAGGGCTCCGGATCATTTCAGAAAAGTTTGTAGGCATGTGCATTTCATTCCATTGGAGTCCGGATCGCATGGTAAGCACATGCCCAAGTGTGATTTGGGACTTGTCATTGCCTGAAAGCATGTATTTGTATTTTGGCAAATAGTTGCTGAGTGTTTCATCTAAAAGGATATTTCCTTCCCATTGTTTTGCAATGCCGATGAGAATGGATGTCACACTTTTGGTTACCGATTGAACAGAATGTTTGAGATTAAAGTGATGGCCTGCAAAATATTCTTCAAATACCAGACGACCATTTTTTATCACCAGAACACTATGGATATTTTTCAGATTGTTATTTAAGATTTCATTCATCATCTCCTGGATTCTGTGCGAATTCATGTGTTGTTCGTCAAGGGAAGATACCTCCCAGCTTCCCTCAACTTTCTCGGGAGGGCTGTACCGGTATTCGCAAACATCAAGCTGATCCGCAGTTGAAAAAGAAACCCATTTGGATTGAGACCGGTTATCCAAGACATGCCAGTTATCACCGTCTGCCACCCGGACTCGCCACTGGTAGGCCTGGCTCGGCTTTAATACCTCCGGCGGAAGTCGTATAAAAGCCATGTCATGCACATATTCAGTCCGGTAAACATGTTTACGATTACCGTCCCGAATCTCAACTTGATAAAAAAGAGGTAAATCACCTTTTACCGGCTGCCATAAGAACTTAGGCGGTGTGCAGGAGATGATGCCCCCCGGCGACGGATAAAAATTGTCTGTATCTGGTAGTTCAATGTTGTTGAGCATTGTGTAAGAAGCAACAGCTTGCCCCTTATTTTTACCGCTTGTAAGGCTAAAGCTATAAGTTCCGGTTTTTGGCAGGCCTGGCAAGGCACACCAAAAGGCCCGCCATAAAGGATTGAATTTAAAATCATTCTTATCAAGTTTCAAAACTCCTTTTGGGCCTGTGACCAAGATAGAATCAATACTATCCGGCAAGGTACCTGAAAATCGTTTTCCAAGCACGATGTCTATATACGTATGGAAGCTTCCGTCCGCTCTTTTAACTGCGTAAACCGAAGACTTTACGGGAATATTTTCATTTACTGCGGGGTTACGCAAACATCCTGTAATAAGGAAAAATGCTATGAAAAAACTCAATAATAGGTGAAACAAAATTTTGTTATACAATAGTTGTATAGTCATATATGCTGTCATCCTGCTCTATTCATCACAGGTTAAATCTTTTTGACTATATTCAACAGTGTCAGATAAAAGCGATAAATGAAACAATCTCCATAGATTGAATCAAACTCGTCTTCGAATAGCTTGGATATCAGGTCTCTTGCTCGCGACTGGATTGTTAGATACGGATCATGTAAAGCTTGGCTTGCTTTGTATCTTACTCTGACTTTATGAATGTACCGTCCTTATACTCCTGAAAAGCCGTATCTAATTCTTCCTGGGTATTCATAACAATGGGACCTCTCCATGCCACAGGCTCATTCAAAGGTTTGCCTGTGAGCAACAGGAACCGTACCGGCTTTTCAGAGGCCTTTACACTAAAATGATCTCCTTTTTCAAAAAGAACAAGGTTACCATTTCCAATGGCCTGGTCATCTGTTGTCCCTGTGCCGCTGATTACGTAAATAAAAGCGGTATAGACCGAATCAACTTCATGGGTATAGGCCTGTCCCCCAGGTACGGTGCAATCTAAAAATTGGGGGTCAATAACAATATCATCCATAGGGCCTTTTTTACCGTTTATATTCCCGGCAATAACTTTAATGTGGACACCGTCCTGGACTGTGACCTCAGGGATCATATCCGCGGAAATATCCCGGTACTTGGGTGATATCATTTTTTGGGAGGCAGGCAGATTGGCCCATAGTTGAAATCCATGCATGGATCCGTTGCTATCTCCTTTGGGCATTTCCTGGTGGACAATACCGCTACCTGCTGTCATCCACTGTACATCTCCGGAAGAAATCATGCCTTTATTACCCAGGCTGTCCCCGTGCTCTACATCTCCTTTCAAAACATAGGTGATGGTTTCAATACCCCGATGGGGATGCCAGGGAAACCCTTTCAGATAATGCTCAGGTGTATCAGAGCGAAAATCGTCCAGCATCAAAAAAGGATCAAATGCAGGGGCTTCGTGGTATCCAAATACTCGATTTAAGTGTACCCCGGCACCCTCCATTGTTGGCTGGCCCGTTAAAACAAGCTTTATTTTCCTTGCCACTGACATAAACTACCTCCTGTTTACTGGATTGGTTATCAGATCATCCCGACTTTACAAAGAATTATCCACTTTTGATTCAGCATTAATTTTACGAATACAATTTTCCAAAGTCTGCATCTCGGGATCAGCCTTTTGCATCTTTTGACGCCTCTAACAATTTGCGGCGGAACATATCAATATGCAACCGCAGATGAAAGAGTCCCTCAGCATAAGGTTCCGGGACCTTAATCTTGGCCACACTTCTTTCAATTTCATCCAATCTGTCCATATGCGCTTCAAAGGTTTTCTCAATATCCTGTGCATTGATTTTGGAGCCAACCTTATCAAGGTCCGAATACCAGCGGTATATTCGTGACCGGACCCGCCACCGGTAAAGAAAAGGCATGAGTTTAAACATAGGAAAGACTATCGCAATAAGCGGGAGAATCATGACTTTGATCCTGGACAGTAAATTCGCGACCCAAAACGGTAAATACCGCTGTAGAAAAGGAGTTCGTTCGTTAAAAAACCTTTCAGCGTCCGGGCTGAACTCAAAATCAAGAGAGTGCGGAGATGGAAACTGTCCTTTTTTTTCCAATAGGCCTCCTGATGAGTGAACCTTTTTGGTTGTCTGAAGCAACAGGTCAATCAAGGCAGGATGAAGATCCGACCTGATAGCAAGCTGGGCTGTGGGAGAAAGCAATTGCAGATCTTTTTGGGGAATATCCTTTTCAAAATTAATAACCCCTCTTGGAATCTTGATCACATTTAAATAGTTAAACCGCATACTATAGGCTTGAGCCCGCTCAACCCCCATAAGTATTGGTCCTTCTGCCTTAAGAATCCGTTCTACCTGGTTGGCCCAGTGCGTAGAGACAAAAAAAGCTGCATCAATTTCGCCATTTAACAACTGGTCTGCAGAAGTCTTAGCATCCATTGTAACAAGTGTAGTATTTTTATCAGTAACACCATTGACCCTAAGCAGCTCAAGAACGAGTAAACGGGTACCGCTGCCCTCCCTTCCTACAGCTACCTTAAGCCCTTTCAATTGTGATGTGCCGTTTACTTCAAGACCGGATCTAAGGAATCCCCAAAGCGGTTCATAATAGAGGCTTGCGATTGACAAAACATCTTTCAAATCGGAGCCGATTCCAACGCCACCTTGAATAAAGGCCACATCAACACCGCCTTCTTCTGTTCCAAGAAGAGCCAAGTTTTCAACGGCCCCAGATGTCTGAGTAATAATGAGCTCGACGCCTTGATCTTGAAGCAACTTTTTGTACTCATTTGCAAATGAATAATAGGCACCGCCTTTCTCTCCTGTGGCGATGCGAATCGTTCTTGGCGGACTGGGTTCTACAAATTGGTAGGCGGCGATAAAGCCTATCGCCATGATTAGAAATGAAGGGAGAAAAAAAATGAGTAGATCCCTGGTTGAAAGTTCACCGATTCTTTTAACCATATCAAGATTTCCTAATTGGAGGTTTTATTAGATATACGTCGGGCATCTGCCGTTTGTCAAGGCAGGCAAGCCTCTACGTATTAATAGCTAATTGATATTATATTAGCTCCCAAATTAAAATCCGGCTGAATCGAATACCCAACTACTACAGGGAAAAGTTGATCTTTAGCTTGGATCAATATCATATACGATTTTACGTGCAAAAGCTTAGCATTAAAGCGACGAGAAATGTTTATCGCTATAGTCCATCTGTAAAAAGATAAGGCTTCATAGCCAACAGACATAAAAAATGATATTAGGATTTAAGGCAATTAAACTCAAAATAACAATCCGGATCGTCGCATTTAGATTATGAAGAGACAACACAGCATATTTCTCCATATCTATCGTGTGTTAATATTGGCTACAGCGATTACTATTTTTTCCCCGCCGTTTATCAGCCAAGCCAGCGCCAGATGGAATATCAAAGCAACGGATCGTGACCTTAAAGAAGTTGCAGATAGTACACTTACCCTTATGGCGTTTACAGTACTGCCGGATATAACGACAAGTTCCTTTTCAATAGAGAACGCCTACAGTGACGAACCCGGTATATGGCAGACAACACTGGGCGGAGGCTTTACCGTCAGCAAGGAAGTGCCTTTATATCTTGAAGGTACACTTGGGTATTCGCGATATGATCCGGAATTTATAGCCACACGAGGATCAGAACAGCGCCGTATCCCGGTCAAATGGAACAGCCTTGCCGTTACAAGTGGAGTGGGCTGGGATTTTTTACCCTTTAGCAATAAAAATCTTAAACTTCGCCCAATATTCAATTTCACATTGGGATATGTGACTACGGATGTGGCAGTAGGTCAGACAATCCTTAACGAAAAGTATAATGTGGATTTAGATATTCTGGATGGCGGGCAAATGAATGCATATGGGCTTGGCGGTTCAATTATGCTTGACTATGAGGATTACAATGACAATCGCGAAATCGATATAGAACTTCGCTATACCCATATCCATTTGGAAAGCTTTTCAGGTACCTCAGACGGTTTAAAAGGCAGATCAGAAAACAATTCATTGAGCTTGTGGGCTCGGTGGCGGGCCCCTACAAACGTCATATTGCTGAAAAGACCATTACGATACGTCCTGGAAACATCGATCACAGGTTTTTACGGACCTCAACGCGGCGCACTGGGCTTTGACCATCTTGGGTCGATCGGTGCAGGCTTTGAGCTTGATTCAAGCGCTTACCTTAAAAGGATATCACGTGTCCGTTTGGTTGCCCGTTATCTTTTGGGTGATTCTGTGACCGGTTACTCTGTCGGACTCGCCGTTAGTTTTTGATCTTGTCTTTGTTGTTTTTTCCTGATGCCTGAGGTATGAATT
>JAKSAU010000930.1 GCA_022361535.1 Desulfobacterales bacterium | reverse complement strand
TGTTGACACCGTAACCAAAAATCTTAACTGGAGGATCGAAATGAAAGACAATAAACCACTGAATATCGAAGTAAAAGAAATGCCTGAAATGCAAGTGGCATATGTTAGACATATGGGACCTTACAAAGGAGACAGCCAGCTTTTTGAGGGCATGTTCAACCGGCTTATGACCTGGGCTGGACCGAGAGGTGTATTCACAGAAAACTCCTTGGTGATGGCCGTATACCATGATGACCCTAAAATCACTGAAGAGGACAAGCAAAGAGTTAGCGCATGTATTACGGTCAGCCCGGAAATTGAAGTTGATGGTGAAATTGGTAAGATGACCATCGCAGGTGGTAAATTTGCAGTTGCCGGATTCGAACTGGAAGGCAGCCACGAATACGAGGCGGCCTGGAATATGGTGTTTGGTGAATGGCTTCCTGAAAGCGGTTTCCAGCCGGATGACCGGCTCTGCTATGAGATTTACCATAATGATCCCAAAGAGCACCCCAAAGGCCATCACATTGTGGATATCTGTATCCCGGTAAAACCGCTTTGATCTAAAATGAGATCCTGAATCCTATAAAATACGATTAATCATCCCCCGGCCGGACAGATAGAAATAGTGGTTCTACAAAGCCCATTATCTCTTCAGGTTCCGGCCGGAGGATGTTGTTTACAGCATCTCTCAAAATAGGTTTCCGATTTGCTCTGGTAAAAAAGGAGCATCCCATATACAAACACCGGCCCGTTTATTTTACGAAACGGCTGCCGAATTTTTTCAAAAAATCTGCCTGATGCCGTCTTCACTGAAAAAACGAGCCTAACGGCTCAAACCACAACTTTTACCGACAATTAATCTACCCGTATTACAACGGAACACATTTTTGAGACCGCTATAATTATGGATTTAACCCGAAAACCATAATGCCTTAAACATCCACGACAACTTTACCTATTGCTTTGCCGCTTTCAAGGCAGTCGTGGGCTTTTCCAACATCTTCAAGAGAGAAACGCTGGTCTTGCACAATCGGCAGCAATCCTCCGGCGTCAACGATTTTGGCCAGGTCACTCAGAATTTTGGCATGTTCGTCTCTTTTATAGTTGTGGATCATTGGGATGAGCATAAATACAACGTGAAGAGACAGTCCCTTAAAATGTGCAAGTGACAGATCCAACTCGACCAGTGAAACAGTGGAAGCCACATGGCCGTTTAGAGCTGCAGCTTCAAAAGAGTTTGCCATATTGGCTCCGCCAACCGAATCAAAAACAATGTCAAACCCTAAACCACCTGTGTGTTGGTCAACATAGTCAGAAACCGTTTCTGTCTTGTAGTTTATTCCGGTAGCGCCTAACTTCTTGATTAGTGTAAGCTGCTTGTCACCGCCTCCGGTTGAGTAAACCTGCGCTCCAAAATGATTTGCCAATTGTAAAGCCACATGCCCAACCCCCCCGCTTCCGCCATGAACCAGAACTTTTTGACCTTTTGTAATACCTGCCCGCATCAGTCCTTCATAGGCAGTAATACCGACCAAAGGCAATGCAGCAGCATCCCGCATGGAAAGCGTTTTGGGTTTATGAGCGATCAGATTGGCATCTGCAACCATATACTCGGCAAGGGTGCCGGGCAAATCACCAAGTCCGCCGGCACAGCCATAAACTTCATCTCCTTTTACATACTCGGAAACACCCTCGCCGACTTCTTCAACAGTCCCTGCGAAATCCATACCTAAAACAGCAGGAAGCTTGGGTGAAATCGGCAATTCTTCTCCCATCTGCCGTATCATGGTATCCACTGTATTGATGCTGGTAGCACAGATCTTAACCAGTACATGGCCCGGTTTGATTTCCGGTTTAGCGATTTCTGCAGACTCAAATACGTTGGAGTTACCAAATTCTTTAATTATCATTGCTTTCATTTTTATTTTCTCCTTGTTTCATATGCCGGCTTCACCCTTGCACATATGCTGAATATGTTAATTTATATCCTGGACATTCATTACCAGTTCATTCCAGTTTCGCTGATTTTCCATATCATGCTCCATGCCTTTTTCATCGACAATTGTAAAACGTTTGACAGCAGGCGTCTTGCTGGTTGCCTGGTAGAGCCAGTATGCTTCTGACTTGAGCGCTTCATTAATTGGCTTGTCTATGGATTCATATACTGCCTGTTTGCAGGCATTAATTGATTCCGCCGGAAACTTGGCAATGCGTTTGGCTAAAGTGTCAACATACTCTCCGATTTCGTCAGGATCTAAAGCTTTATTAATCGTGCCATACTTTTCGGCTTCATCAGC
>JAKSAU010000237.1 GCA_022361535.1 Desulfobacterales bacterium | reverse complement strand
TTTACGCATAAAAAAACAATCAAATAGACGGACCGTAAACCAAAACCCCGGACATGTATCATGACCGGGGTTTTCTTTTGGGTTCCTGCATTTATGGCAATTCTCAAAACAAATTTTCGGTTGGCCCTGGTGAACAAGGGTATCCCATATAACTGATACCGGCTCGTTAGTTCTAAGAAGCGGCTGCCGAATTTTTTTCAAAAATCCGCCTGATGCCGTCTTCTTAGAACTAACGAGCCTAAGTGCACAGAAGGCGATACATCCATTTGGGGATGCTACCGACAATTAATCTACCCGGATTATAAAGGAGCATATTTTAGAGAATCGTTATCGTATTGGTAGGCAGGCACGTTTATTCTTTAGACCGGCATCAGGCGTATTTTGCAAAAATACGGCAGACGTTCTAAAGGATAAACGTGCCGGTATCTTTAGGATGTTCAGGGTATTGTTTTAAAAATGTTTTATGGATCGATCTATAGTTTCTTAACCATGGCTGTTTCGTCACAATCCGGGAATTTGACACAGTCCAGGCACCCGGACCAGACCTTAACCATGGGAAGGTTTTCCTTATCAGTCTCTTTGAAACCAAACCGGGTAAAAAAATCCGGCCGATAGGTTAGAGTAAATAAGGTTTTTATCTTGAAATAAACAGCCTCTTGAATACAGCGTTCAGTTAAGGCAGAGCCAATGCCTTTTCCATTATGGTTTTCATCCACGGCAACAGAACGAATCTCTGCAAGATCCTCCCAGCAGAAGGCCAGGGCAGCACACCCGGTTATCTTACCGGACTCCTTGTCTTCAAATACCCAAAAATCCCTTAGATGGTCGTAAAGATTACTTAACGGCCTGGCAAGCAATTCCCCTTTTTTGCCGTAAAACTGAAGCAGGGAATGTATTTGATGGACATCGTCCAATATGGCTTTTCTTATCATTGGTCTTCCTTATTAATGCCATGGTATTTCTATTTTTTACGAAAAAATGGCAGAGTGCAAGGCGTTTACTTTTGCCGAATCATTGCCCGTACCGAACCGGGGCCTGGCCCTGGCATTTTCTTGCCATTATCCGGCCGGATATATACCATGTTTATATCATCGGGTATATCAAAATATTGAAAGGGCTGGTCAGCCAGGAAGCTTTCCATATATTCAATCCAAATGGGTAACGCAGCTTTTGCACCGGTCTCATATTTTCCAAGAGTAGTGGCATCATCATTGCCCACCCATACACCGCAGGCCATATCAGGACTGAACCCTATAAACAGTGCATCCTTATACTGGTCTGTGGTTCCTGTCTTTCCACCAATGTCCTTTTTGATGTGGCTGGCCCGTTTCCCTGTACCTTCATGGATAACCCCTTTGAGCATATCCGCGACAATGGCTGCAGTTGTCTGGTCAGTAACTGTTGTTTTTTTAGGTGTGTGCTTAAAAATTAAATTACCGTCCTGGTCCAGAATTTTATCTATGGCATAAGGGGTAGCACGAACTCCCCTATTGGCAAAAGGCGTGTAGGCAGATGTTATCTCAAGAAGGGAGACTTCTGCAGTACCCAGGGCAAGTGAAAGGTAGGGGTTTAACGGAGAGGAAATCCCCGCTTTTCTGGCAAACTTAATTACAGCTTCCGGACCAAGGTTCTCTGCCAGCCTGACCACTGGGGTGTTTTTAGACAGGGCAAGGGCTTGTCTGAATGTCATCTCACCTTTATGTGTGCGTGAAAAATTTTTCACTTCCCAGGTTTTGGTTTTAGAAAGCTGATATACAAGTGGTGCATCCATCAATGTGGCGTTCTGCTCAAAGCCTTGCTCAATGGCTGCGGCATACACGATAGGTTTAAACGCTGAGCCGGGCTGGCGCATGGCTTGTACAGCCCGGTTGAATTTGCTTTGTTGATAATCCCTACCGCCTACCATGCTTCTTATCGCGCCGGTATGGACATCCAATGCAATAAGGGCTGCCTGGGGGGCCGGGGTTGGAATTTTGTTTTTTACCATACGTTTTTTAAGGGCGTCAAGTTGGTGTATAAGAGCTCGTTCTGCTGTTTTTTGACGCTTCATATCAAGGGTGGTATGGATGGATAAACCGTCACCGTATACAAGCCCCTGCTGCTGTTCAAGTCTATTTTTAAGGTATGCCGCAAAAAAAGGTGCCGGTGCCTGGTAGGCACCCTTTGATTCAACGACAACCGGTTCTGCATTGGCCTTGTCATGCTCTTTAGGTGTGAT
>JAKSAU010000666.1 GCA_022361535.1 Desulfobacterales bacterium | reverse complement strand
GCAACTGCAAAGAACAGCCTAACTGTTGGTGCATCTGAGAATTTCAGGAATAAAACTCTCAATGAATGGGGAGAATCTTACGGATTTCCCATAAGTGATGATAAGAAAGCAGATAATATTGAAGGCATTGCGGCATTCAGTAGCAGAGGACCAACTGACGATGGAAGGATTAAACCTGACGTCGTAGCACCAGGCACATTTATAGCATCCACCAATTCCACTTTAAGCGGAGATGGTTACTATACCTATATGAGCGGTACAAGCATGGCAACACCAATAGTTGCAGGTTCTGCCGCACTTGTCAGACAATACTATACTGAGACCGAAGGACTTTCTAATCCAAGCGCTGCGTTACTCAAAGCAACCCTAATAAACGGTGCCCATGACATGGCACCGGGTCAGTACGGTACAGGAGATTATAGAGAGATAGAAGGCAGGCCGGATTATTCTCAGGGATGGGGACGAATCGATATCGAAAACTCCCTGTTTCCTCAATATCCAGATGTCATCGCTTATTTTGATGAGGAGACGATTGCAGGCACAGATGATTTCCGGGAATTTGATTATGACTACATAGAAGAAGGCAGGCCTCTTCGTGCAACACTTGTGTGGACGGATTATCCAGGGAGTACACTAGTAATTCCACAGCTTGTGAACAACCTTGATCTGACGATAACCAGTCCTGATGACACATACTATGGAAATTATGATCTCAATAATGCTCCCGATACCGCCAATAATGTTGAGGGAGTGGAAATCAGTGAAACTGTGGATGGAGATTACAACGTTAGGGTTGATGGTACTCATGTACCGGAAGGACCCCAGGACTTCTCTCTCGTTCTCTCATTTACATGCGACAATAATGAATTCCCTGAAAACGGATCAAGCACTGATAATAGTTCAACAATCATCTCCACGGATGTTGTTCATCCGGGAGGAGTAGACCAAGGCTCAATAAATATGATGATCAATGGTTCTATCGTAGTGCACAGTACTGAGGAAATACCCGGCGGATACAGGATATATTACGATAAAACTACTCCTTACCAGAACGGAGAATACGATGTACTGGTAACTGCTCAAACAGCTAGCGGACAACAATTCTCCTATGGATGGGAATTCAAT
>JAKSAU010000176.1 GCA_022361535.1 Desulfobacterales bacterium | reverse complement strand
ATAAGCAGCTGATGCCTTGGAGTTTTATGTCTTGAAAATGAAAGGATTTTAAGGCCGCCAGATCGAGAGCCGTATCTGCTAGCGAGGCGATGATGTCGGCTGCCTTGGGGCCTTGGATGGCGATATCGACCAATCTCTGATTTTTTTGAAAATTTTCGTGATCTTGAATTTTGGGGATGAATCCAATACCACGATCCGGGCGTGCAGGATCGATGATCCATTTATTGTCTAAGAGTCCGTTGAGCCAAGCCTTGACCTTTTCCTTGTTGGCCGCGTTAACAACCATGAGGTAATCGTAGGATGCCCGACAATAGACGATGATGTCATCCAATACCGATCCCTCGGCATCTAAAAGGTAGGAGTACTGAGCTTGTCCGGACTGTAATTTGGTGACATCATTCGTGGTCGCAATATTGAGGAAGGCTTCGGCGTGTGCGCCTTGAATACTGAACACTCCCATATGCGCACAATCGAAGAGTCCTGCGGCTTTTCGTACAGCTTTATGTTCGGCTCGGATCGATGAGAACCAAAGCGGCATACGGTAGCCAGCAAAGGGTGCGAAACGAGACGATTTGATGCGACGACTGTGCGCGGCATAGAGCACTGTTTCTGTCATTTCGCTAGGGGGGGGGGAGAAAGCGAAAGACTGCTTTTGAGTTTCTAAAGTCAAGATTGACCTCCTATCCAAAAACGTAAATGCACAGTGTACGAGAATTATGTTAAACGTCAAGTCTATGGCTTCAGGAAGTGAATTGGGATAAACTATACTGGAACGGTATGATCCTGCCCACGTCGCAGCTGAGATTATGTGATCTATAGAGGCTAATCCCACGCGCGTAGCGGTCAAACACATTTGTGATGGATATATGCATGAATCCCATACGTATAAATATGAGTGAGTTATCCTCTGCTTTAACTTACGAGGTGTCTACGAGCCAAGGCCCGGGGGGGCAGAATGTCAATCGTGTGAAGACACGTGTAACGGTTGTGCTAGATCTCTCACGGTGTCCACAGTTCTCGTCATACCAGCGTCAACGTATCCGGAATAAGCTACGTAATCGTTGTGATAAAGAAGGGGCTATACGCGTTAGCTCGCAGAGTCATCGCACACAGGAGGCCAATCGGCGGGCGGCTTTAAAACGACTCGAAGCTTTGTTAGAGGGAGCTCTACACGTCCCGAAGCGACGGATCCCCACACGCCCCACACGTGCAGCAAGGGAGCGGCGTTTACAGGGTAAAAAGCAACGGGGGCAAATCAAAGAGGGGCGGCGTTCAATAACTCGCCGATCTATGGATGATTGACGCTTAACGTCGTCGGGTTTTCTTCTGGCGTGTTACCAGATAGACCACGATCGCTGTGACGATGATGATCGTGATAACTTCACTTTGTCCAAACATAACAGCTAGCATGAAATTATTGTGGCCGTTTCCGGCTCAAAAAGCAAGATTCGGTTTGCCGCTGAGATTATATTATTGTTTTTGTGTAACACGTCCGGGGAGCACACGTCTTATAGGAGTAGGACGGGCACAACAAAACACTGAAATCTATTCGATTGTCAATAAAGAACGAACGAAAGAATCATATCCGTCTGAAAGCTAGAGATTCAGTCGAGTTTTTTCGATCTTTCACGCTTTCCACGATTCAATCCTATGTTTTGCTTTCTACTCCTATAAGACGTGTGCTCCCCGGACGTGT
>JAKSAU010000655.1 GCA_022361535.1 Desulfobacterales bacterium | reverse complement strand
GTCCTGGTTAATCTGGTTGGTAATGCCATCAAATTTACCCAAGACGGGGAGATATTCATCTGGGTAGATTTGCTTGAAGATACAAAGGAACGCGTCAGCCTTCGGTTCAATGTTAAAGACACAGGCATCGGCATTCCAAAAGATAAACAAGACTATATATTTGAAAGCTTTGCACAGGCAGACGGCTCCACTACCCGAAAATACGGTGGAACAGGCCTTGGTACTGCAATTTCCAAAGAATTGGTCACCCTAATGAACGGCCGCATCGGTGTTGAATCTGAACCAGGCAAAGGCGCCTTGTTCTGGTTCACTATCCCCTTAGCTAAACATATAGAGCAAAAAACCGCTCCACGTTTTCAAGAACCTGCCAAAGTACTTTCGGGAAGAAAAGTGCTTGTTGTCAGCCCGAACCCAAATTCCAGATTTGTATTTTGCTCACACCTTAAAGCATGGGGATGCCTTCCGGATGAGGCACAAAACGCCCTGGAAGCCCTTGTTACTCTCAACGAAACCCCAAATTACGATCTTGTTCTCAGCGACCTGCACATGGAAGGCATGGATGGATTTGAGTTAGTCCGGCAAATTCGCCATATCCCGGAAATTAAAAACACTCCTGTGATCCTGCTCACTTCTCTTGGAAGAGTTGGTGACAACCGAAAATGCCGTGACTTAGACATACAAGGATATCTGCTTAAGCCCATCAAGCAGCAGGCATTGAAAACCGCTGTGACTACCGTATTAAGCCCATCTTCCCAGGCAACACCAACGCCTGTAACCAGGCATACCATAACCGATATACGAAGAAAAAAAGTTCAAATTCTACTGGCAGAGGACTACCCAGCCAACCAGCAGGTGGCAGTTCGCCATTTAATGAGTCGGGGATATCAGGTCAGCCTTGCCAAAAACGGCCAGCAAGCAGTTGATCTGTTTAAAGCCAAGCAATTCAATCTGATACTCATGGATATCCAGATGCCGGTAATGGACGGTTATGAAGCCACCCGGCAAATCAGGATCCACGAGGAGAAAACCCAAGATGCCTGGAACAAAGCCAATCCTGATAGCCCGGATATATTTAGATCCACTCCTATAATTGCCATGACTGCCCATGCCATTAAAGGGTACAAAGATAAATGCCTGGCCCACGGTATGGATGATTTTATGACCAAACCGTTGCAAAAAGAAGCCTTTCTCAACATGATTGATGGTTATCTTGAGGGCAGAGGTAATCAAGAACAGATTCAGCCTTCACACGGTAAAAAAGCATCTAAATCAGTTAATGCTGAATCTGTAGGTATCTCAGCGGGTGACCCCTTACCGGAATATCCCATGGATCTGGACAAGGCGTTGTCTGAATTTGACAATGACGTGCCCTTTCTTTTAGAGCTTCTTGATAACTTTTTTTCCAGTGTGACGTCTCAATTCGCCTTAATGGACAAGGCCTTTAAGGAAAAAGATTTTAAATTTCTTCAAGAGAACGCCCACTCCATCAAAGGCGGGGCTGCCAATTTAAGGGCTGACAACCTGGCCTCGGCAGCATTGGCTTTAGAAGATTTAAGCAAGTTAGAACGTGAGGACGGCTTGGCTTCTGCCATGGATAAGCTTTTGTTTGAATTTGCCCGTCTAATAAACTTTTCCAAAGAATTAAAAGATGACATTCACCATAAGTTTTAGACTATGAACTAAGATGGGTGCATCGCTTTTTAAGTTCAAAGACCCACTCACCGGTTCCCGGCAAGGACCATGCAATAGCATCTTGTTCTTGCTCTTTTTTGTACTCCACGCAAAGCAGTTTTCCCCCTACGGATCTGCCGTTAAATGAGCTGGGCATGGATATTTCAAAAATGGATGTAAGGGGAATGATGATTTCAAGGTGAGGCACAGCCCGCTTAAAATATAGCGAGTCCTTTGTCAATACAAGAGCGCCGTTTCCCCTTGTCTGCCTGCCTCCCAAAGATCGCCTGCCAAAATAATTCGCGGATACTGTTGATTTTAGTATCTCTGTTTTGTCAAAGTGTTCACGTATATACGTTTTAAGGCTGGATCGTACTTGCCTTAAAATAATTCGTAGTAAAATTAACAAAAGCAGTAACCCCAGTATAACAGAGCCGGCAACAATAAGACCTGCTTTCATTGTATTCTCCTTCTTTTTGACCGGGTCTTGTCAGCGATTAGCACCGCATTAACTTATTTTTTGTTTTGCCGACGGTACAGAAGTGGAAAAATAAGAGTGCCTGCCACCATGATGATAAAACCACAAGGAAAGGCATAAGAAAGGCTGAAAAAATCCATGGACAAACCGGCTAATATGGAGCCTGTGAACATGCCCAGGGAATGTGCAACAGTCAAGATCGACATAACTGATCCCATTGCTTTTTTTTCATCGCCTTTGACAACAGCCAAAGCTGATACGGCCGGCATGGCAATTCCGCCGCCAATACCGAAAATAAATACCCCGAGCAGCAAGTCGTTAAAAGAAAGCGCCCAAAAAGGATAGATAATCCCGACAGCAGACAGCATTCCACCCATGATGATCATCAGTTTTTTATTCACCCGGTCTGCAACATATCCCATGGGCAGCTGCAGCACACCTGCTACAAAGACTCCCACCATAACTAAAAGTCCGATCTTGGAACCGGACAAACCGAATTCAGTGCTGGCAAACAAGGGCAGAAAACACCAGATAATACCGATACATGCAGTATATGCATAACGAAAAACAACCAGGCCCGCAAGCTCCCAATCCTTGACCACCATGGACAAGGGCACAGGATCACGTTCCCGGAACCTGACCTGCTCAACAGACAGGGGAGGCAAAAAAACCAGGCAGAGGGCAAGCCCTGCCAGGGACAGTCCGCCCATGCAGTAAAAGGCCCCTTTCATGGACCATAAATCCAGAATCGTTCCACCCATGAACGGGCCCAAGGACAGGCTTAAAAACATGGATAGATTGAATAACCCCATTGAATAGCCTTCTGTGCCTTCAGGGGTTATCTCGCCGACATAGGCCTGAACCACGGGCATAATCATGGCTGAACCAGCCCCTTGAATGAACCGGATGAAGATCAATTCTTCAATGCTGCTGGACCAGACAAATGCCAGGGATACCAGCACGTAGCTCATCAGACCGACCAATATAAAGGGCTTTCGTCCTTTCTGGTCGGAAAGGCGGCCAAACACAGGCAAAAGAAAAGTCCGGGAAATGGAAAAAGCACCGAAAATCATGGCCACATAGATCCCTGCCGCCCCTAAATCATGGGCATAGATGGGCAGCAGGGGAACGACTATGCCGACACCTGTAACAGTGGTAAAGATAATGAAAAAAAGGGTGATAAATACGCCTTTGTGGGCCGAAGGGATGATACGGTGACCCTGTCCCAGGATTTTGGCTGCAGCCTGGGAAACCGGTTCACGTATGGCGTAAAAAAGATCCATGAATCAATCCGTTTGGGTTCAGGTCAGGCCAGACACTCTTTGATCTGGTCGATGAACCGGCTTCGGGTGGCAAACTCCCCTTTCCTGTAATTGGCATGGCTTAAGTATAAAAACCGTTCAGCCCGCGTCATTGCCACATACATCAGCCGTCTTTCTTCAAACAAGGCCTTGTCCCCTTCGTCTATGGAACGCCAGTGAGGAAACAGACGTTCTTCGCACCCTACAATAAATACAGTGTCAAACTCCAGTCCTTTGGCCGAATGGATGGTCAGCAATGCCACACCGTTTTCATCCTGGTCGTCCTCATCTTTATCCTCACGGATCAGGGCGGCTTCTTCCAGGTATTCCAGCATGGTATCCTTGGACCTGGCCGTATAGATGAGCTGCTCAACATTCTCTTTTTTGGAGATAAACTCAACGTCGGTTTTGACCTTTTTTTCCAGGTAATCATAATACCCGGTACGGTCAATCACCGTTTCCATTGCCATGGCAGGCGGCATATCATGGATGGTATCCAATATGTCCAACACCTCAGACAAATTTTCATGCACCTTTTTGGTCAGCACCCGGTCCCGGACCATTGTCCGGGCTGCAGCCTGGAGGCTTACCCCGTCAGTACGGATATCAGCCATTTTTTTAATCATGGACGGACCGATACCTCTTTTGGGCGTATTGACAATGCGCTCAAAAGAAAGATCATCATTAGGGAAATAAGATGCGCTCAGATAAGAGTTGATGTCCAGAATTTCCATACGCTCAAAAAAGCCCTGTGATCCCATGAGCCGGTATGGCACCCTGAAGGCTCTGAATATCTTTTCAAAAGGCAGTGAGCAGAACTTGGTCCTGTAAACGACAGCCATTTTGTCATACGGAATACCCTGACCTTGTTTATGCAGTGCTTTAATTCGTTTGGCAGCCCATTCAGCCTCATGGGAATCAGACATGAAATCATAAATTTCCACCACCCCTCCTTTTTTCTGGGAGAAGCAGCGTTTGTCCATCTTGTCCGGGTTATAGTCAATCATGTCATTGGCAGCCTGGACAATCTCATCCGCAGACCGATAGTTTTCCTCCAGCCTGTAAATTTTGGCATCCTTATACTTGTCAGGAAATCCTAAAAAATGGTTTACGTTGGAACCGCGGAACCCGTATACAGCCTGCCAATCATCCCCAACACAGAACAAATTGCGGTGACCACCCAGCAAAAGCCCTGTTAAGTCTTCCTGGAGGTTATTTGTGTCCTGGTACTCATCCACCAGGATAAAAGAAAAATAATCCCGGTAAAACTGACAAATTTCTTCATTGTCACGGAGCAGGTCACGGGTTTTGAGCAGGATATTGTCAAAATCCACGCAGTTCATTTCTGCCAGCCGGGCTTCATACTGGTCATAGATATCACTGAGTTTAATGTTGTAAAACCCCGGGCGCATATCAAAGTATCGTTTTGGATCCCCGTCGTTTTTGGCTCGGGAGATGGCCGTCAGAATCCGGTTGGCAAACTTTTTCTCAATATTGTTCTGTACACAGAGTTCTTTGACCAGTTTGTCCTGCTGGTATACGGAAAAAACTTGGAGCGGTGGGGTATATCCCATTTTTTCACAATGTTTTTTCAATATCATGAGGCAGGCGGAATGATAGGTTCTCACCCATTCAAAACTGAACTCCGGTAGCCCGGTCATTTCCATGAGCCGGGATTTCATCTCCTGGGCTGCCTTGTTGGTAAATGTAATGGCCAAAATCCGCTTGGGATCATGGCCTAAATTAATCAGATGTGAAAACTTAGCCGTAAGCGTTCTTGTTTTACCTGAACCGGCTCCCGCAACCACAAGGGCCGGGGAGCCGGTATGATCTACGGCATCCTGTTGAGGTTTGGATAACTGCATAAAATCTTGTTTAGTGTCCATCCATAAATTTCAGATATGCCTTATATCTGTCTATTTTTTGGATAAACACTGTCTACATCTCCTCTATGATTTTCTTCAAATCCGTTTCTATCTCAGTTTTTATCTCTTCCAGGCGGGACTCTGTCAACGCCTCAAACCTGAGTACCAATGCAGGCTGGGTATTTGAAGCCCGGACAAGGCCCCACCCGTCATCGTAAATGGCCCGCATCCCGTCAATGTCAATGACCTCTTGTTTTGATTTGTACAAGGCCACGATTTTGGCCACCACATCAAATTTAACTGCATCCGGGCACTCAACACGAATTTCAGGGGTAGTAAAGGTCTTTGGCAAATCCTTTATCAGTTCGTCTACGCCAAGGCCCGTATCCGCCATGATTTCCAAAAGCCTGCAAGTGGCGTAAAGGGCGTCGTCAAAGCCGTAGTACCGGTCCTTAAAAAACATATGGCCGCTCATTTCGCCGGCCAGGGCAGCTCCCTCTTCTTTCATCTTTTTCTTGATCAAAGAATGGCCGGTCCGCCACATGATGGCGATACCGCCTTGCTTTTTAATGTCATCGTACATGACCATGGAGCATTTGACTTCAGAGATAAATGTAGCCCCTGGCTTGCGTTTAAGTATTTCACGGGCAAAAATGATCATGAGCTGATCCCCGTAAATCACATTGCCGTATTTATCCACAACGCCTATACGGTCTGCATCTCCGTCATATCCTACGCCAAGATCCAGGTTTTCTTTTTCAACCAGGGCAATCAGATCGGTTAGGTTCTTTTTCTGGGTAGGGTCGGCTTCATGATTGGGAAAGGTACCGTCAAGATCACAGTAGATGTCATGCACCTCGCATCCAAGATCTTTGAGTACCGGCAATGCCGTAATACCACCAGTACCGTTACCTGCATCAATACCCACCCTGATTTCTTTATTCAGGGTGATATTGTCTATTATCATGGCTTTATAGGGAGAAATCACATCGGTTTCGGTCAAGGTTCCTTCGCCGCTTGCAAAATCTGCGCTTTCTATAATCTTTCTGATGTCCTGGAGTCCCTGACTGTGAATAGAATCCAGCCCGCTCATCAGCTTGAATCCATTGTACTCTGGCGGATTATGACTGGCGGTAACCATGGCCCCGCCCTCAAGCTCAAGATGGTGAATGGAAAAATAAAGGACCGGGGTGGGACAGGTGCCAATATCAACAACATCACATCCGGTGGCCAGAACACCTTTTATAAAGGCTTTTGAAAATGCCGGGGATGTGGTGCGGCAGTCACACCCTACAGACACCTTTTTCTTGCCCTGGTTGGCAAGCAGGGTGCCGTAGGCACGTCCTATGGACATCGCGTCCTGTTCGGTAATCTCTTCTCCTGCAACACCGCGGATATCATACTCTCTGAAAATTCCGGGATGCATAAATCCTCCTTACATATAGTTCGAAATAAGCGCCAGGATTCCGGCCAGCCAGCAATAGGGGGCAAATAAATGAAACTTCCCCGTATGAACCAGTTTTAATAGCAGTTTTAAAGCCACCAGACCGACGATGAATGAAACGATTGTACCATAAATGGTGACCGGGTCAATGAGCCCACCGGATTCTAGTGCATCTTTTATGCTTATTACCTGTGCTCCCAGGATAGCCGGAATGGACAATAGAAAAGAGAAGCGCGCTGCTGTATCCCTGTCAATTCCGGAAAAAAGCCCCGCAGCGATGGTAGACCCGGACCGTGAGATCCCAGGGATCACAGCCATACCCTGGACAGTACCGATAATCAGGGCATGTTTAATAGAAAGCGATCCACCGCCTTCCACCCGATAAAACTTTCTGGATACCCACAGCAGGGTTCCGGTGAGCAGAAGCATACATCCAACCAGAAAAGAAGAAGTAAAAAGAATATGCTCAAACTCTTTTAACCCAAATCCAATCAAAGCCGTGGGTATGGACCCCACAATAATACAAATAGCAAAATTAAGATTGGCTTCATGCCCGGAACGCTCGCGGGTCGCCGCATAATGAAACAAGCTGTTCAAAATATCTTTGATATCTTTAAAATAAACCACCAGTACGGCAGCTAACGTACCCATATGAACGGACACATCAAAAGCCAGGGCAGATTCGGTAATCCCAAAATAGATTTGGCCCAATACCAGGTGCCCTGAACTGCTCACCGGAAGGAACTCGGTTAAACCCTGAAGGATGCCTAAGATGATACCCTGATATATTTCCATATTCTTTCCTGCATAAATTCGATTCTATCGACGGCCGTCAGGGCCAGCCTCGAACTCGTATATAATTGTTACCCCCAAATTGCAAGATTTTAAAAAAAGACTTGAATTTATTGAAGGTTCACAATAAAAATTTCCTATGTCTTTTACAGAGGTTATGAAAAATGCGGAGAACAGGCGCCTGGGTAAAATTGACACCCTTTTTACCCGTACTGCGCAAATTTTTGATACCTTAGGTGCAGACCCGATAGAAAACTGCCATGTCATAGTTTCTCAGGCGTGCGCCCTTTTGAAAGGCAATTTTTCTGTTTACCTGGATATATCGGGTAGCCAGCCCACTATTATATCCGGTTTAAACCTTCCCCAGGGCATAGACGACCTGATCGCTTCCGGCAGAAGCTGTCTTACCCGGCAGCATCATGAGAAAAATATCGTTATCATCGAACCCGGTGTTGACAATGACGTTGTGCTGGCAAACCAGTTTAGTCTGAAATCACTTATTGGAGCAAAAGTTAGCACAGGGGAGAGGCAGTCAAGCATCCTTTGGGTAGCTTATACCCACCCCCGGAGTTTCTCACCGGACCAGGTCAACGCCCTAAAGTGCCTGGCTGGTATTATAGGGTGTCAGAATTACCGCGACCAGGAAGACGAAACCAGGCAGATGGGGCTTGTTGCAGGTAAGGTTGCTCATGAATTAAATAATATCCTTGCAGGACTTGTTTCCTATCCTGAACTGATGCTCATGCAGGTTGAAGAAAACAGCCCGATAAAAGACGGTATTTCTTTTATCCACGAATCCGGCTTAACAGCATCCGAACTTGTCCGGGATTTTCTTTTTCTCACCAGGCCCGATACACACCCCAGCCAGGGTACGGATACCGCATCAACTGTACAAGCATATTTTCAAGGACTTTCCCTTAGGCAGCTGGAAGACCGCTATCCTAAAATTCGATTTTCCCTTATAACAGATCGCTATATACCCCGGATTGGTCTTAATGAACTTCTTTTGACCAAAATCGTAGCTATTCTTATGGCCCACGCAGCCCAAAATACAGACTTAAGGGGCAAGGTTGAACTAACCCTTTCTTGTACCAACGGACAAGATATCCTGATCAAAGTCGATGACGACGGTCGTCCCATTCAAGTTCATCACCATCATCGCATTTTTGAGCCATTTTATGCAAAAAAGGAGATGGGACGAGACGACTCAGGCTTAGGACTTACTCTTGTTAAAAGCATTGTTGAGCGTAACCAGGGAAGCATCACATTATATAGCAAGTCCTCAGGCGGTAACACAATTGAGGCGATTATTCCGTCACTGCTCCCCGAATAATCGTTAAGCGATTTTTCATATGCGAAAATTCTAGGAAGTTTAGTTCCCAAAAAGCGAAAAAATTCGCCGCCACTTTTTCGTTGTTTTTCCATAGACAGTCGGCAGCATGTTTCCATAATCTATCGTTTTTTCTCACGATTAACTCATTCTCAGCCAAAAGCCCTTTAAAACAAGGCCTAATACAGCTCAGACCCCATTCAAATTTAGCAAAAGAAGAGTTGATTTCATCATCTTTCTCATGTAGTATATTGATTAAATTTGTCCGTCTCAAAATTTGTGTAATCCAAAAACATAGCGATTCTTTATTTTCAAAAGGAGAAAAGATGAACAAGAGATTTCTAATCCAAAGTTTATTGTTTGTGATCGCCGTCCTTTTTCTTTTCGGATGTGCGACCAAAGAACCCGTAGGCCTGCCGACATTTTCAGCCAAAAACTTTGATACCTCAATGTACAAATCCAAGGTTGATAATTTTATCATTGTTCTGGATGCATCCAGTTCCATGAGGCATGACTACATGGGGAACCCCAAATTTTTTATCGCAAAAGCCATTACCAAGCGAATGAATATGACCATCCCGGAACTGGGCCAGACTGCCGGTTTAAGATCTTTTGGCCATGCCGACTCTGTTTCCAAACATCATACAGAGCTTTTTTACGGTATGGAAACATATCATTCCTCAACCCTGGCCGGCAAGCTTGGCATGATTACCGAGCCCGGCGGATGGAGCCCTCTTGGAACTGCACTGAACGCAGTAGGAGGCGATCTTAAAGGACTTTCAGGTGTACACAATGCTGTTGTCATCATCTCCGACGGCCTTGACATGGAGCCCAAGATTGAAGACGTTCAGAACCTTAAAGACCTTTATGGTTCCTCCATCTGTTTTTACCCCATCCAGGTGGGAAATGATCCCCAAGGAACGGCTTTCCTTTCTGAAGTGGCACGGATCGGGAACTGCGGATTCCTTTCCAATGCCGATGACCTGATGAGTGGCGATGCCATGGCAGCCTTTGTTGAAAAGGTATTCCTGGACAAAAAAGCCGGCGCAGCGCCTGCACCTGTCGCGAAAGCCATGAGAAAAGACAGTGACGGAGATGGTGTTTATGACGATGAAGACCAGTGCCCTGGCACTCCTGTTGGCGCAAAAGTAAATGCAGTTGGCTGCTGGGCCTTGGACAATGTCTTGTTTGATTATGACAAATCCGTTATCAAACCCAAAGCATATGGCCTTCTTGACGAAGTGGCAATGATCCTTGAGAAGAATCCTGCCATGAGTATCGAACTTCAGGGACATACCGACAATGTAGGCACAGAAGCATACAACATGGGCCTTTCCATGAGACGAGCCAACGCTGTTGCCGATTACCTGGTTAAAAAAGGTATCCTTCGTAACCGTATGGCCACCACAGGATTTGGTTTTTCAAAACCTGTGGCATTGAATGGTACGGATTTCGGACGTTCCCTGAACAGAAGGGTTGAAATTCATCCTTATTAGTTCATTGAATATCTCATAAGTACAGATAAAAAATCCCGGGGAATTACCCCGGGATTTTTGTTTGTGCATCACAATAAAAGATGCTGGGTGTACAACCCTTTATCTTTAAGAAAATAAGAGCTGCCTTGGTGCAAAAGCATTGTTTTTCTGGCTGGCTTCAAATTCCTCCAACGCCTTTATAGACATGCTTGCAAAAGGAATGGCTTCAAGACGCCGCAACCCGATTTCATTGCCTGTAAGTTCGCAGTATCCGAAACTGCCGTCATCAATACGTTCCAGAGCACGATCAATCTGGTCCACCATGCCTGAATACCGTTCAAAACTTTTTACGGCAAGCTCCAGATCAATGTACGAGTTGCTGCGGTCAAGGATATCTGCCTGGGCCGCTTCCAGGGATTTGATTTTCTCGATGGCTTTAGAGATTTTGCGACGAAGTTCCCCTTTTCTAAGCTCAAGCTTTTCCTTAAAATAGGTCACCTGAGCATCACTCATATAGGGTTCATTTTTGGCCGGGATGTATCTGTCTGAAGATACTTGTGTCGCTACCTGTGTCATTTCCTGTATTTGCCTCCATGATAGATGATTTAGGATAAATACTGGACACTGATTTAGCGAACAAGGATTAACTGGGTATTATAAAGGCATTAGAAGGACACTAGATGGATATTTCATGATATTTTGCACACGTTGTATATATGCCTTCCATATGACAACATTTGCATGCGATTGATCTATATCATTTAATAGCATAATCTGCCGCCCGGAATAATTCCCGGACGACAGTAAGATCGGCTAAGATATCAGGCAGAAGTAAAAAGCAGCTTGCCGGTGTTTTCCACTCCGTATCCGCCAAGGGCCAGTACCCTTTCTTTGAAGGCCTCACTTTGGATCGTGGACATCAGGTTCTGGATTTTTCGCGAATGGAAATATTCTTCGGGAATAACCAGATCATAGGACTCGGTGATTACCGGAAGAAAATCAAGATTGAGTGCAAGTGCGGCAGCCTTAATTCCAAGGCCCGCTTGTGCACGCCCGGATAATACGGCAACCGCGACCGACATATGGGTGTACTCCTCATTCTCATACCCCGTTATATCATTAGGAGAAACGCCTTTCTGCTTTAAACTGTAGTCAAACAGAATCCGGGTACCTGACCCGGGCTGCCGGTTAATAAATGAAAGTCCCTTAGCTGCAATATCTTCAAGACCTTTCACGCCGTCGGGGTTTCCTTTGGGCAGGATCAGGCCTTGCTCACGCATCACAAGGTTCACCAGCCGTACCGGGATATTGGGCAGATATTTATTTATATAGGAGATATTATAAGAACCATCTTCTGGGTCCAGCAGGTGACAGCCTGCCATGTGGCATGCGCCTTTTTTTATAGCCATCAACCCTCCCATGCTTCCCACATGGCTTGATGAGATGCCGGTACCTGGATTATGCTGCCTGATCTGGTCAGCCAGAAGATCCAGGGTATTGTCATGGGACCCGGTGATTACAACCGTATCTTCAATGGCTTCCAGAGGTCTTAGCAACTGGGCATCTACGGCCTCATTCTCAGAAATACCCTCAATATGACGTGGAATCCGTATAATCCCGTCCGCTTCGGTCAAGGTTGTGATACTCCCTGACCCTCTGGGCAATTGTGAAGAGATCAGTTTACCATTCACAGACCCGATCTTTACCCGTAAAAATTCTTCCTGGCCAAGCTTTGAAGCCACCTTGCGAGCCGGTGTCACAGGAACAATGGTTTTAGGCAACTGGGGCAGGTGCTGCATTTTGAGCAGCAAAGGTCCTGCAAACTGCTCAAAGGCGACAATGGCAGATACCGGATACCCGGGAACACCAAAAACCGGTGTTTTTTCAACCTGTCCGAACATGACAGGTTTGCCCGGCATCATGGTCACGCCATGGACAAAAACTTCCCCCAGATTTGAAATTACAGGCTTTGCAAAATCCTCGGACCCGGCAGAAGACCCCCCAATGATCATCACCATGTCATAACCTTTGTCGACCCCGTCAGCCACAGCTTTTTGAATCGTCTGCAAATCATCTTTGAGCATGGAATGTACGGTGAACTCAGCCCCGTGGTCCTGGCATAGTGCGCCCAGCACAGTGGAATTTGATTCCACCACATCGCCAGGGCCCATGGTTTCAGGTGTAACGTCCTGCCACTGTTTCAGCTCAGACCCGGTTGGAATGATCAAAACCTGCGGTTTTTTCCTAACCTCGACATTGAGTACCCCGCCTGAAAGAAGCGCTCCCATGGAATAGGCCGTTATTTTATGATCTCTTGGAAATAAAAGCTGGGTGGCAACAATATCTTCTCCCATTTTACGTACATACTGCCAGGGGAAAGCAGGCGCCTCAATTTCAACGCTTGTTTCATCCAGAATATTCAGATTTTCGATCATAATTACGGCATTGGTACCGTCAGGAAGAACATGGCCGGTATTCACCCAAAATGCGGTTTTTCCTATTTCAAGTGTTTTCGGTGCATCTTCACTTGCTCCAAATGTATATTCGGCATCCACTGCAATACCGTCCATGGCAGATGCATGGAAATTCGGAGAAGATATACCTGCAACAGCCTGGGCTGCAAGCACCCTTCCTCTTGCATGGACAACTTTTAAGGTTTCATGGGCAGTTTCCAGATGGCCGAACCGGTCAAAGAGGCATGTTTTTGCCTCGTCAATGCTCACCATACTCAGATAGACATTTCGCTTGCTGTTCATTTTTTTGCCTTATAAAAGAATGATATCTACAGGACTGCCTTTTTCCAGGCCTTCCACATGTTCCCCGATTTCAAGGAGTCCGTCAGCATGGACCATGGTCCGAATCAGACCGGATTTGCCCAAAACAGGCCGTGCTTCAAGCCCCTGGCCACCGTCATGGAGAGCCACACGGACAAAATCCCGCCGACCTTGTGCTGATGCAAGGTTCCGGGTCAATTGGGCGGGTATGCGCACCAAAGGGGCGGGGGTTTCAATGCCCTGTATTCGTTTAAGAAATGGAATAACCACAATTTTCATCACCACCATGGCGGACACCACCTGCCCTGGAAGCCCCCAGAAAGGAATGTTGCCGGCCTTGGCAAGAATGGTGGGTTTGCCGGGACTGACCGACATGCCGTGGACAAGAATTTGGGTATCTGGAAGATCGGACAGCACATCCACAGTGTAATCCCTTGTACCCACTGAAGATCCGCCTGAAATAAGAACCATATCGGTTTCGGACAAGGCCTTTTCACATACAGCTTTAAGGGCTTTGGGATCATCTTTTACAATTCCGTACCGAACGGCATGTCCCCCGGCTTCACTGACCATGGCTGACAGTGAATATGAATTGATGTCCCTGATCTTTCCGGGAACTGGGGTTTGGTCTACAGGGATTACTTCATCCCCTGTGGATATAATCCCTACGGTCGGAACTTTATACACCTTAAGCCGGTTATAGCCCAACCCCGCTGCAAGCCCCTCTTCCTGGGGGCGGATCAGGCTGCCGGCTGATATTACGGTCTGGTCTTTGGCAAAATCTTCTGATGCGTCAATTACATGCTGGAGCGGGGCAACACTCTTGTAAATCTCAACCGAGTGTTCGTCCACAGCTTCCGTATGCTCTACCATAACAACGGCATCTGCGCCTTTAGGCAACATTCCGCCTGTTGAAATTCGTGCAACTTCCCCAGGCCCAAGCTCAAAATCCGGGATATCTCCCATGGCAATGCTTGCCTTGATGTTAAGCCAGGCAGGACCGGATTCCGAAGCCCCAAAGGTAGACGCCGCCTTGACTGCATATCCATCCATGCAAGACCGTCTGAAACCGGGCATATCAGCATCAGCGGTTACATCCTGGGCCAAGACCCTGGACCAGGCATCGGCTGTGTCGATGTCTTCCACACCAACCGGATCAAACTGGCTGGCCATAGCCAGGACCTCATCCAGGGTTTTTACATTGAAAAAATGGCTCATTTTAAAGCGTCTTTCACCCGCTCCATGGCTTTGGTGACATTCTCAAGGCTATTGAATGCTGAGATCCGGATATACTGGCTGCCGCAACGGCCAAATCCTCCGCCAGGGGTACAAACCACACCGGCAGTGTTAAGCAGCAGATCAAAAAAGTCCCAGGAATCACGTCCCTGGCCGTCAATCCAGATATAAGGAGAATTTTCTCCGCCCACATGGTCAAATCCAAGTTCGGTCATGGTCTGGCGAACTATCTGTGCATTTGCAAGGTAGTAATCAATATACTCTTTAACCTGGGCTTTACCATCTTTTGAGTAAACTGCTTCAGCAGCTTTTTGAACCGGGTAAGAAACCCCGTTAAACTTGGTGGTATGTCTGCGGTTCCACAGGGCGTGCAAAGAGATCTGAGAGCCATCGGCACCATAGATTTGACATGCTTTGGGTACGACAGTAAACCCGCACCGGGTTCCTGTAAATCCGGCTGTTTTGGAAAAGCTTCTGAACTCGACAGCCACTTCCTTAGCCCCTTCAATTTCATAAATGCTTCTTGGAAGGTTCTCATCCCGAATAAAAGATTCATAAGCTGCATCAAATAAAATCAAAGATTTATTTTCCCGGGCATAATCTACCCACACCTTGAGTTCTTCTTTGGTAGCGGTTGATCCTGTAGGATTGTTGGGGAAACAAAGGTAAATCAGATCTACCGGCTCTTTGGGCAGCTCAGGCAAAAAACCGTTCTCCTTGAGACAGTCCATATAAACAATTCCCTGGTACCGACCGTTTTCATAGACACCTGTCCGTCCGGCCATAACATTGGTATCCAGGTAAACCGGGTAAACCGGGTCTGGAATAGCGATTTTAATATCGTCTGCAAACAGCTCCTGGAAATTACCGCTGTCACACTTAGCCCCGTCACTGACAAAAATTTCATCAGCTTCAATATCTGCGCCGCGGGACTGAAAATCATTGGCGGCAATGACCTCTCTTAAAAACGGATACCCCTGTTCCGGCCCATACCCCCTGAAGGTCGCATCCTGTGCCATCTCCTCAACGCCTTTTTTAAACCCGTCAACAATGGCCGGGGCCAGGGCACGGGTAACATCACCGATCCCCAAACGGATCACTTCTTTATCCGGATTGTCTGACTGAAATTTTTCCACCCGTTTGGCAATATCTGAAAACAGGTATGAAGCCTGGAGCTTATTATAATTTTCATTGGCTCTGATCATGTATGTCGTTTCCTTTCCTATATTAATGGATTCAGCCTGGCAAAAATGCTATCTGCCAGGCTGAATCTAAAGTTGATTCTTATCCAGAATAGGTTTTAGACAATACCATCGATGATGTCAATTCACAAATCAAAACCCGTAATTAGGAGAATTCATGACATGGTTTTGCCATATACTTAAAACGATAATTTAAGTATATTCACCCAAGGGAAACAGCCGCAAATACCTGTATTTAAAAAGCGGCAAAAGAGCCTGCGGTTAGAATCCTGTGAAACACATCATCTTTAAGTTCACCGATAAACGACAGTCCCATATCTTTATTGTCGACCCGAACCACAATTCCTTCCACTTCAATACTGCTCCCGTCGATAAGATCCACACGGCCATTGACCCATCCTTTAACCCCTATTTTGTCCGGACAGGAAAATCGTAACCCGCCCCGGGACACATCCTTGATTCTCAATTTATGGCCCCGAACCCGAAATACCGGCCGGTATTCGGACGGATACGATATGCGGCGATGCTTTCTTCTTTCTACATTGACAGCTTTATCATCCCCCATCTGTTCTTCCCTTGTCTTCGGTTAAGTAAAGGGCGAATAACATCGGCTCGCTTCATACCGTTATAAGCGACGAAAAATAACAACAAAGAATTGATTAAATGATGGCGACACCGATATTTTAATTTAGCATAAACCCTATCTCATTTCCAATACGATATCACTCAGATATGTCAATATCTTGTTACAAAACGAAAGATGCAAGACAAACAAAATCTTTAAATAAATTTGGCAACAAAGAAAACTGCAACACCGAAAATAAAGGTAATGATTATCCCGGTCCAGGTATAGTGATAATGGGGCGTAGTGTTTTCTTTTCTCTTAAGATCTTCAGAATGATATAGTTTTTTCATTCCACCTCCTCGCCTATGCAACCGACCTTAACAAATATTACTGCAATATCAAATAGATATCCCACATCACATTAAAAGTTATGCTCGATTAACCTCGTACAAGGCAGTCCTATCTAAAAATGCAGAAAACTATCGATGAAACCCGGATTTTATTGCAGTCGGACAGACGACGGTCTTTCAGGCAGAACAATTTCACGCAGAAAAGGTGGTAACCGGTTATAAACCGCCCTTGGGGTTCGAACGCTCCTGTCATTATCAATTCCAAGCTCATCCTTATGGCTGCCTGCATCAAACGGATCGGGGCGGGAGATTAAAGGATCCCGGTCCTTATCTGTAAAGGGCAGAACAACAGGCCCCTCACTTTCCAGAACATAAGCCAATTGCCCATTTTTAAGATAGATGATACTGCCGGGAGGATATAATCCAATGGTTTTTACAAATGCATGCAGAATATATTGAAGCATAGGTTCTTTGTGAACATAGGTGCGAAACAGATCAGTGGCAGCTGTTACCTGGTTAGCCGCATCTTTGTAGCTGCGTCTTGCAACCATTGCCTCATAGCTGTCCACCAGTTTGCAGATCCTGACATATGGCGGAATATCTGAATAGGCTCTGTCTTTGGGGTAACAATTCTTTTCCCCTTCATACAATGGGCCGTGGTGGTATTGGACCATGTTGGAGAGCACGGGAGTGTCAAGGCGGTTCTTTTCTAAAACTATGCCGCCGAACTCATAGGAGTGGCGACGCATGAACCCCATTTCCTTTCGTGTCAGAGCTTTTGGTTTGTTAAGCATGGAGTCTGGCACCATGGCCTTGCCCAGATCAAAGATAAACAGCCCTAAAGACATATCACTTAAGTCATCAGGGTAGTAATACGAAAAGCTGCCTCCTGATATGGATCCGGCCATTGACGGTTCTGCCCACAGAGAGTTTTCTATAGCCTTTGAAAATGACCTGTTAAACCTGTTTAGGACCTCTGTGCCAACCGCACAAACATTGGCAGCATGCGTATAAAAGTAGTCATCATAAAAAAACCATTCCCTGGGAATATATGAAATAGGATGGCCGGAGGTATTTGAAAAATCTACAAGTTCGGACGCCCTGGAAGCAACCTCGTCCACATCAAACTGCCCCTTGGTCTGCCGAATTTGGGCCATGGCCTTTTTCAGGCTTATTTTTGCCCTGGCATAAAGAACCGCAGCCTGCCTTTTGATGGCTTTAATTTCTTTGAGACGCTGATCCATATTCCGGGTTTCTTTAGCCCGTGTAGATTCAAGATCACCCACTTGTCCCGCTGTAGGTTTAGGCACACCTGCAGACTGGATTTCAATCCGGTTTCCACTGGAATCAAATACACCACCGCTTCGAGTCATGGGGACAAATCGTAACCCGTTTCTGCGAATGATTTCCAAAGGCTTTACTTGGTCCACCAGCACTTCCTTGGCCAAAAGCAGGGTGCCGTAACGGTCATACACATCCACCCCAGTCCTGACCCGGCCGCCCTGCCGAACCACGTCAATAAGCCTGTCTATGGAAATTCTTGCTTCAATCATGGTTCAGGATCGCATATTTCCCTGACCGTTTTGGACAGGGAGATAAACTCCTCAATGGTTAGGGTTTCAGCCCTTCGGGCCGGATCAATACCCGCCTTTTCAAGGGCCTGGCCAGCTTCTTGTTTTTTAAGTCCAAGCTCTCCACCGGCCATTGAGTTTCTCAAGGTTTTTCTCCGCTTAGAAAACGCTGCCTTGATCACATCAAACAATAAATCCTCTTGTTCGGAATCCATGCCCGGCGTCTCAAAAAAATCAAACCGAAGTACAGTTGAATCGACATCCGGTCTAGGAAAAAACGAACTGGGCCCGATATCTGCCACATGGCTTATTTTGGACGCAAACTGCACAACAGCAGATAACCTTGAATAGTCTCTCCCCCCAGGAGATGCTATCAGGCGCCCGGCAAGTTCTTTTTGAAACATGAGAAAAGCTCGGGATACAACAGATCTTGCCTTTACAAGCTTGAACAGGATTTGGGATGAAATATTGTAGGGCAGGTTTCCCATTACAACCAATTTTTCACCATCTGCGATCTTAAAAATATCAGTTTTTAAAATATTCTGGTTAATAGTGGAAACATTTGAAATACCAGCATCGCTCAATTCACTTTCCAAAAGGGGAATAATCCGCCTGTCTTTTTCAACAGCCACCACGCTTGCACCGGTTTTGGCCAACGGAAGGGTCAGAGCACCTAAACCCGGACCTATCTCAAGCACTTTATTTTCCTCATTTATACCAGTGCGGTCTACGATCATCTGGGCTGTATTCGGATTGGACAAAAAATTCTGTCCCATTTCTTTTCCTGCATACAGGCCGTTTTTCTTCAACAATTCCCCGGGATGTGTCATTTCCCTTGTACTCCGTTTCAATTATTTTCAGGTTCTGTGCCAAATTATTTTTGTTGTTCATCATAGCATAGGCAAGAAAAAAGGTGAAAAAATAAGAATAAAAAAAGAGAAAAAATACCGATAAGTTCCCAGGTACAAAGGAAATCGCTTTACTCTTTTTGAAAATTTACTACTTGACTTTCCATATTTTAGGAAGTAATTTTTATTGCATCTTGTACATATTATGAGTCAAAACACTAAATTCAGGTAAGGCAACCTGTTTTCTTAACCCCGGCCTGCATCAGACAACGAAACAAACAGGACCTGGCCTGCCGCCTATTTGAAGGGAGTTTGCACCATGGAACAGACAGATCTTAGCGCAAATTGGGAAAATTTCATTAAGATGCTTCTCCATCGACTTGATATTCCCACAAAAGAAGATATTTCTAACCTCCACACAAGGCTTGACAAGCTTGAGCAATTGATCTATCAAAAGCAGCCCTCGGGCAGACAAAGCACAAAAAACAGAACACCAAGAAAGAAAAGCGCCTCCTCAATTGTACTAGAGATTATTGGCAACCATCCCGAGGGGACCAATTTCAAGACCATTAAGGCGGCGACCGGCTTTGATGATAAAAAACTAAGGAATATTATCTTCAGGCTGGATAAAATAAAAAAGATTCAGCGGGTCAGCCGGGGAATCTATAAAAAAATATAAGGGCAAACCTACCTGGCCGTTTGCAGGCAAACAAATCCGGGAAAAGGCAAAGCCCACAAGTTAGGAATACATATGGAACAGATTGCATTCAAGCCGGGACAAAGTGTAAATGGATATACCATCCAACAGGTGTCTCATCTGCCAAGCATTGATGCCCACCTCATCACACTCACCCACGAGAAAACCCGGGCGACCCACATCCACATTGCAAATAAGGATAAGGAAAACACCTTTGGGGTATTTTTCCGAACCGTCCCCACGGACTCTACTGGTGTAGCCCATATCCTTGAGCATACTGTGCTGTGCGGGTCTAAAAAATACAAGGTGAGAGATCCGTTTTTCTCCATGATCAAACGGAGCCTGTCCACGTTTATGAATGCATTTACTGCCTCAGACTGGACCATGTATCCGTTTGCTACCCAGAATAAAAAAGATTACTACAATCTTATGGATGTGTACCTGGATGCAGCATTTTTTCCAGACATTGACGCACTGAGTTTCAAACAGGAAGGTCACAGGCTTGACCTTGACCCGGCAGAAGACGGCAAAGAAGATCTGGTTTACAAAGGGGTCGTTTACAATGAAATGAAGGGGGCCATGTCATCACCCAACCAGGTGATGTCCAGGGCACTTCTCAAAGGGCTTTACCCGGATACCACTTATGCCAACAATTCAGGTGGAGAACCCTCTGATATACCGAAGTTGACACATGAAGGACTAAAGGATTTCCACGCCAAGTACTACCATCCGTCAAACAGCTTTTTCTACACCTACGGTAATCTGCCCTTAGAAGAGACATTGGGGTTTATCGAAGATAAAGTATTGTCGGAATTCGACTTTCTGGACATGGATACCCGTGTTCCCTCCCAATCCAGGTGGGATACCCCTAGAACCATGGTACAGCCCTATGCGTATTCAGATCCCGACGATCTTTCCGGAAAATATCAAGGATGTGTGGCATGGCTTACCCCGGACATCCGCTCCGGGTTTGAAGTGCTGATCATGACCATCCTTGAGCAGATCCTGCTCGGTAACTCAGCCTCTCCCCTGCGCAAGGCATTGATTGACTCAAACTTAGGATCTGCCCTGTCTGACGGCACAGGCTTTGACGGCGACAATCGGGACACCATGTTTGTCTGCGGCCTCAAAGACATTAAGGAATCAGATGTGCCCAAGGTAGAAAAGATTGTTTTCAATACATTGGAATCCCTTTCGCAAAATGGGATAGACCGGCATCTGATCGATTCTGCCATTCACCAGATTGAATTTTACCGCAAAGAGATCACCAATACCCCTTATCCTTTCGGTATTAAGCTGTTGCTTTCAGTAGCCGGTACTGTTATCCACGGCGGAGATCCTGTAGCAGTCATCAACATTGATGAAGATCTCAAAACGCTTCAAGAACAGATTGATCAAGGACCTTTCCTTGAAGAAAAACTAAAAACATACCTTATCAACAATCCACACAGGCTTGTTTTTACCCTGACACCGGATACAGGTCTTGAAGCTAAAAAAATAGAAGAGACAAAGGCTGAACTTAAGGAAAAACTAAAAGATCTGACCCAAAAAGATTTAGAACAAATCAAGAAGGATGCAAAAGCACTTGAAGCGCTCCAGGAAAGTGAGGAGGACCTCACTGTTTTACCAACCTTAGAACTTGAAGATGTTCCCCCCGAAATTGAGATCATACACCCGGATACAATTGGGGGCGTCTCGCTTGCAACCCCATACGACAAGGCCACATCCGGTATTCTCTATTTTACCTGCCCTGTGGGTGCCGGCAACATTCCAGCAGACCTTTTTGCCCTTGTGCCCTTTTTTGCACGTGCGTTTATCAATGCAGGCACAGCCAAGTCATCTTATGTGCAAATGGCTGAACGCATGGATTTATATACCGGCGGTATTTCCATGGCCCCGTTTTCTGGCTCTTATTTCAGCAAGGAAGGCGGATCACACTCTTTTCTGGCCCTTCAGGGAAAGGCCCTGGATCGCAATATTGACAACATGTTCGACCTTATGGACGAATTCATAAACAGTTACGGATTCAAGGATCATGAACGGCTAAAAAGCCTTGCCCTGCAATACCAGGCAGGTATGGAGGCCTCTGTTGTATCTACGGGCCACAGATACGCCATTTCCCTGTCTGCCCGTCATCTGTCCAAAGCCTCCCATATCAATGAACTCTGGCATGGCATTGCCCAATACCGCTATATCAAGGACCTGGCATCACGGATAAACGGGGACACAAACGCTTCAGATGCCCTTGAGGCATTGGAGCAGGATTTGGCAACAATGGCAGCATCACTGCTTAAAAAAGACAATTTCAAACCGGCCGTTATCGGGGATAGAGACGCGATGCTAAAAGCAGATCAACGCATCGGTCAAATATACGGGAATCTGTCCAATGGCACCCAGAAAGCTTTTTTTACCCCGGAAATCGACAGGAGCACGCAGAGGCCCTATGACGGGTGGTATACCAATACTGCCGTTTCATTTGTTGGACAGTCTTTTAAAACCGTACGGATAACCCATGAAGACTCCCCTGGGTTGGCTGTAATCTCCAAACTGCTGCGATCCTTATTTCTGCACAAGGAAATCCGGGAAAAGGGCGGTGCATACGGTGGATTTGCCCTGTACAACACTGAAGAGGGTATCTTCTCATTCGGCTCATACAGGGATCCGCATATCAAACGAACCCTGGATGTGTATGCTGATGCCTGTGATTTTATTGTAGGTGGAAAATTCTCGCAGACCGACGTCAAAGAAGCGATTCTCCAGGTCTGCTCTGACATTGACAAACCTGAGACCCCGGGCCCTGCAGCCATGAAGGCCTTTTACCGCAGAATTACAAAGCTGTCCGACGACATCCGAAAAGGTTTCAAAGATGCATTGCTCAGGCTGGATAAAAAAGGCGTACAGGAAATAGCTGCCCGGTATTTCACCCGGGACGAATCTGCCAAAGGAATTTCAGTCATTTCTTCCAAAGCCATGCTGGAGGAGGCCAACCAGGCGCTTGAAAAGGAAAACCGTTCACCTTTGGTGTTAAATAAGATTTAGTTGGCATTCAATAAAAAACCGGCCCTGGTTGACTCATCAGGGCCGGCCACCTGAAAATTTACTAATTATCTGGAAAACAAGCGGGACAATTTTTGTTCCGCTTTTTCATTGAGCCCTGCCCCTGACTTTGCAAGGGACAGGGTGTGATCGCCCAAAAGCCTGTACAGCAATGCAAACTGGGGTGTTTTAATATCAATATCTTTTAGGTGCCGGGAGACAATCTCGTGGTCTCCCCTGGCAACCGGTCCTGTAAGCGCCTGGGTGCAACCCTTAGCCTTAATGTTGGCAAGCGTTCCCTGAATGAGCGGCTCTAAGATTTCATAAGCCATTGCCTCATCCAATCCTGTTTCCATTAGAAGACGCAACGCAAAGTGTTCAAGGGTGACCAGGTAATTGGAGGCCACCACAGCCGAAGCATGATAAAGTGTTTTGGAATCCGTAGGAATAGCAAAAGCCCTGGCTCCCAAAGCCGTGACAATCTCTTTTCCTAAAGTTACTGCATCCTGGTCCCCTTCAACAGAGATATTGATATCGGCAAATGGATTGTCCTGCCCTTTCTCATAAGGGGTGAACGCCTGCAGGGGATGGATTGAACCAGCCTTTGCACCGGCATCCCGGGCAGATGCAAGAATATCCGAAGACAAGGCACCAGACAGATGAAAAACCATATGCTGGGACCCAATACCCTTATCCTTAACAAGGTCAATGCAGACCGGTTCAATCAAGGTATCCGGTGTAGTGATAAAAACAATCTCGCCTGCCTTTGCACAGTCACAGGCAGTATCAAATACACTGCCGCATCCTGCCATCTTGCTTGCAAACTCTGCAGAAGCCCGGGTTTTACTATAAAAACCTGCGGGTTCATACCCTTTATTTGACAGGAACACAGCCAGGGAAACACCTACCCGGCCACAGCCAATGATTGAAAATCTTTTTTTATTTGTATTCATAATCCTCGGACGGGAAACTGCCTTCCCTGACTTCTTTGACATAGGCTTCAAGACCCTTGTTGGCCAAAGCTGCGATGTCTGCATATTTTTTCACAAACTTGGGCAAGAACCTGTCGTTGATGCCCAACATATCATGAAGCACCAAAATCTGGCCATCGCAGTCAGCTCCAGCCCCTATGCCTATCGTAGGAATATCTATTGTTTCAGTAATTTTCTTTGCAATGGGAGAAGGAATTCCTTCCAAAACAACGGAAAAAGCACCTGCAGACTGAACATCCTTTGCATCCTGGAGCAGACGTTCTTCATCACGCTGCACCTTGAACCCTCCCATCTGGTGCACTGACTGGGGGGTAAGACCGATATGGGCCTGAACCGGAATGCCGGCCTTTGCAATGGCTTCAATCGCAGGGCAGACATCAGCCCCTCCTTCAAGTTTGATGGCGGCAGCGCCTGCTTCTTTTAAAAATCGGCCTGCATTTTCTACAGCCCTATCCAGCGCCCCCTGGTAGGACATAAAAGGCATGTCCCCGACCACCATAGAATACTCACAAGCCCGGGTTACAAGAGAGGTATGGTAAATCATTTCATCCATGGTTACAGGCAGGGTGGTATCCTTTCCCTGGACCACCATGCCCAAAGAATCACCCACCAGGATGATATCAATCCCAGCCCGGTCTACAAGGGAGGCAAACGGATAGTCATATGCCGTCAAAGCGGTTATCTTTTTTCCTTCCTGCTTCATTTTCATTAGGGTGGATGTGGTTACTTTAACACTCATGATTATCTCCTGATATGGGTTTGCTGGTGTATCCCGGGAAAGACCTAAGAAAGAGCGAATCAAAAGGGACAGGACCAGCTTAAATTAATTATTGTCAAGTTTCAACCCCGGAATCTTTTCACCTCCGGGACCCCAACCATTGGTTATACCGAACCATACCTGCCAGGGCTTTAACCGCCCTTTCCGGGGACGGAAAAAACACACCCTTATAGTCCAAATTATCATACCGGTAAAGAGTCCGGCTCAATTCATCTGTGAGCAGGCTTACCCCGAGTACTGGTTTTTCATATTTCTGGGTCAGCTCCACTACATACTTTGTATAATCCTCTTCTACCTGGAACAGGGCATCCCTGAACTGGTTAGCAGTCTTCTCATCCGTGCCCGGGTCTGTTTTAAGGATAGATTCAATCATGGCATTGACCAATATTCGCTTGCCATGGATACCTAAATGGATCACAGCATCACAGCCATCCCATTTCAACAGTTCCTCCATACAGACCCTTGGGATATTGGGATCACCTTCTCCAACGATGTCTACAGGATTGCCATGACTCCAAAAAGAGGGCAGAATTTTGTTTAGCCGGCCGATAATTCCGTCCGACAGTTTGGGTACTTCAAGGCCGTATTCGGCACATAAATCCGTGGTCACAACCCCCCAACCGCCACCGAGCGTCATAATGGCCACCCGGTTGCCTTTCGGCAGGGGCAAGGATGAGAAAACTGCCGAAAGATCCAAAAGCTCCATGGGCTGTTCCACCTGGATAATACCGGACTGGGCACAGGCTGCATTAAAGACTTTGGCATCCGAAGCCATGGCCCCGGTATGGCTGGAGGCTGCCTTTTCCCCCATCTGTGTACGTCCGCCCTTTAAAACCACAACCGGTTTCTTTTTAGATACCCTGGAGGCAGATTCAAAAAAGCGCCGCCCATTTTTGATGCTTTCAATATATAGGACAACAGTCCGAGTCAGTTCATCTCGCTCAAAGGCTTCCATATAATCCTCAATGGTTACCATGGCCTCATTTCCTGACCCGGAAAAGGCCCGGATACCGATATCCTGCTGCTCAGCAAAGGCAAGCAGCTGGGTCCCCATGTTTCCGGACTGGCAGACCAGTGCTGTGGACCCGGGGATTGGGTAGGCATTTGCTGCAGTTGAATAAAATTCTGCATGGGGATTGCACACGCCCATGGTGTTGGGTCCCAGAACCAGGATACCTGCATCCCGTGCTTTTGCCATAAGCTCATCTTCAAGAACCCTGCCCTCGTCTCCGACCTCCCTGAACCCGGAAGTAATAAGCAGCATACCTTTGACTTTTTTGCGCTCCATCGCCGGGATCAAATCCATTACCC
>JAKSAU010000634.1 GCA_022361535.1 Desulfobacterales bacterium | reverse complement strand
CTCTGGCAACGCCGCCCTGATTTGCTCCGAAACAAATGCCCAAATATTCGGACATGAACAGACCCGTGCCAAAATGCAAAAAGGGTACAGAATTTTACCCTACCAGAAATATGTGTGGGGACGGACAACGCCTGTAGAAGTTACGATCCATCCGGAACGGATTGAAACTGTTTTGGGCCCTTTGGTGCCTGTTCATACCCCAGGGCACAGCCGTGACCATACAGCATATTTTCTGCCGGAACACGGGGTCCTTTTTTCAGGAGATCTTTATCTTGGTGACCGGATTAAGTATTTCAGGGTGGATGAAGATCTTGGTACTGAAATTGAGTCTTTGAAAAAGGTTCTGACGCTTGATTTTGACATATTGCTGTGCAACCACAATCCAAGGAAGGAAAAGGGCTTGGAGCATATCCGGTCCAAACTTTCCTTTATGGAAGATTTGTATGGAAAGATAACTTCAATGTATGCTGAAGGTTTAAGGGAAAAAGAGATCTTTTCTCGCCTCAGACTAAAGGAAGACTATTTTACAAAGGCGTTTTGCTTTGGAAATGTCAGCATGATGAACGGGGTTAAATCCTGCATCCGTCATTATGAGGCAGCCCTGTACTAACCTGTTCCCGGATTCATCAGCTCGTTTTTTTTGTCATTTTTATATTGAACCGCTTAACATGGTCCATAATGAGGCTGGAAGCTTCTTTGTCATCCCCGGACTTGATGGCGGCAATTATTTTTTCAAAGTCCTTTAAGTTTTCCAATGTTCTCTCATGGTTCATAGGAAGGTAATATTCATAATAATTATGGATATTGTCATGGATACTCTGCTGCAGGAACTGGAAAACCGGATTTCTGGACATGGTACCGATATAAGCGTGCATGGCCTCATCTGTTTTCAGAAAGTTTTCCCAATCGCCGGCTTCAAAATGAGCTTTGGCTTGTTCGTAAAGCGTTTCCATGGTTTCAATGTCTTTGGGGGTTGCGCGCTGGGCCGCCAACTCCACGATACTGCCTTCTATTTTGATCCTGAATTCCGCCAAATGGTCAAGTGATACATCTCCGGACCGGATAAGCAGGGCCAAAGACTGCATTACAGGTTCGGCATCTATCTGTTTAACAATGGCACCGCCGGCGACGCCAAGTTTGATTTCGATCAGGCCTTTTTGTTCAAGGACACGCAAAGCTTCCCTCAAGGTCCCCCGGCTGGTATTGAACATGTCTTTAAGCTCCCGCTCTGCCGGAAGCTTGGTGCCGGGTTCTAATTTTCCGCTTAAAATAGCATCCTGTATCTGCTCGACCACATCCTGGAATACCCTGTTTTGCTTCGCTTTTTTAAACATGAATTGCCTTTGTTCCTTGATCGTGACTCCTATTTTAGATTCGTCCGCCTCTGTGAAAACATTACCGTTTTAAAACATCTAAAATCTGTTCTGTCAATTCATAAGTGAAGTCACGCCAGACTTGAACTTATAAAAAGTGTCAAACCATTGAGGTTTTCACAAGTGTTATTGTTTTTTTAACTTAATTTGAAGAAATACAAACTACTTATCTGTAATGAGAATGCTTTGATTCTAATGGGAGGATATCATCGACGTGGTTTGGGGTGTTGTTTTTTCTTTTTGGACGGGCTGAAATGCCTGCCTTTTGATTTTTGCTGAATACGAGATTTGTCAGTTAGAATTTTCTTTTGTTTTTCCTTGGCTTTTGGATCTTTCTCAACAAAAATTTTCTCCAGGGTGAAAGGGTTTTTTCCCGTGTAATACATAAGAGTTGAAAAGGTTGAGGGCGTAGGGGTAAAGATCTGGACCTGTTCGGGGTTAATTCTCAGTTTTTTGCGGGTAAAATCTTTAAGACGGGACATATCTTTTGCCGTACACCCGGGGTGGGCAGCGATAAGATAGTATGTTAAAAACTGCTTTTTCCCTGATGCCTTTGACATCCTGTCAAATTTTTCCTTGAATGCTAACAAATCGTCCACGGCCTGCTTTCCCATAAGAGAAAGGACATGCGGCTGGGTATGTTCCGGGGCAACTTTCATTTGGCCCGAGACATGGTCGGCTGCAAGTTTTTTCAGATAGGATTCACCCCTTTTTTTATCATTGAGCATCAGGTCATAACGGATACCGGAGTTGATAAATACTTTCTTGATTCCCGGAAGCGATTCTATGGCTGAGAGCAGTTCTATATGCGGGCTATGGTTGGGCTTGAGAACCGGGCAGGGGGATGGAAAAAGACAGCGGCGGTCGGTACAGGCCCCTTTTTCCATTTTTTTATCACATTCATATCCGTACATATTAGCTGTGGGTCCGCCCAGGTCAAAAATATATCCCTTAAAATCCTTATCCTGAGTCATTTTTTTTGCTTCTGAGATAATGGATGAGCGACTTCGCCAACGAACGGTCCTTCCCTGGTGGACAGTAATGGCACAAAAGTTACACTCACCATAGCACCCGTAATGGGTGGGTATGGAAAAGCGGATGGTGTCCAAAGCCCTGACCTGGCCCATTTTTTTGTAAAAGGGGTGAAGGTCCCGCTTAAAATCCAGTTCGTGGATAGCATCCATTTGTTCTGTTGTGCTGTAATCTGCCGGCCGGTTCAGGACAATGAAACGGTTACCGTGCTGCTGGCTCACTGCAGAGGCTGTGACAGGATCAGTATTGGCATAAAAAGCCTTAAAGCT
>JAKSAU010000683.1 GCA_022361535.1 Desulfobacterales bacterium | reverse complement strand
GTCTTCGACGGAGCCGCGGAAGGGAACCAGGTCCTGGCCGCGTGCCGGAACCTGCAACCGGAAGCGGTCGTGGTCCTGATGACCGGCTATCCGGCGATCTCCTCAGCAGGCAGAGCATCATTGGGCAGAGCCTTCCCACCGCTATTGACGACGATGGCATGGCCGGGGCACTTTTCAGCCACGTCAAGGGCTTTGAGCAGGACTTTCTTGTGCCGGGAGATGGCAGCTGCTACCACTGCTTTGTCGCCCTGCATCTCAAACAGTGCGGGCATCATCTGAGCACAGAGCTCACAGCCCATGCAGTACTCATCGATGATCACCACCGGCTGCACAGCATCCTCTGACGGGCCAGGATCATCAGCGGGGATGTCGTCCCTTTTGACCAGTGTACCCACCAGCAGCGCCATGGCGATGATGGATAGGACGGTCAGTGCCCACCGCACCAGCATAAAGGAAGCTCCCAGGAATTGGGCTTCGGTGGCCAGCATGGGGATTTTCACCACGGCCCATGCAGACATGATGATCACGATATTGGTGATGCTGGCGCCCTTTTTGTACAGTGTCCTGCACAGTGGAAAAGCCACATAGATCGGCCCTGCAGAGACACTGCCCATGACCAGCGAGAGCAGGGCGCCTTTGACCTTTGATTGCTTACCCAGTCTGTTCATGATGGTCTTCCTCGGGACCCAGGCCTCGATGAGCGCGGTCAGGATCAGGACCACCGGCATGATCTTGAGCATTTCGATGACATAGTATTGGCTGTTCTTGAGCGATCGCAGCGCTTTATCAGGGGAGAGGATCAGGAGGACGAGCAGTGCTATCACGATCATGATGAGAAAGAGGTTCTTCTTGATGATCTCCAATAGTTTCATAGTATCACTCCCATCAGTACGGCGATCACCACAGCAAATAAAAAGCTAAAGCCATTTCTATACAGTGCAAATTTTGTGCCAAACTCCCGGCGCTCCAGTGGGAAGGTCACAAATCCCACCATGGTCAGTGTGGTCAAAAAGGCCACGGCCGGGACGATGCTCACGCCCACATTGACAAAGGAGCCCACCAGCGGAAACGCGATAAATGCGGGG
>JAKSAU010000360.1 GCA_022361535.1 Desulfobacterales bacterium | reverse complement strand
GGGAAAACGGGTGCTTGTTGAAAAAAAGCTTGAACGTGATTTTAACTTCTCGCACACGCAGAGTATATTGAAGTTGGCTTTTAACACCGTTAAAGGAAATATTTCCAACGCGCACCATCTGATACGGATTCCTTTTTTTCCTGCTTTAACAACCACCAGGATGTCGGGAATTCGAAGCTGCAACATGGGGTTTTTCAGGAAAGACCTTTCTGCAGTGAACGGATTTAATCAGGCATTCCAAGGGTGGGGTCGGGAGGACTCAGAACTTGCGGCAAGGCTTTACAATTATGGCCTCAAGCGCAGGGAGCATCCCTTTATGGCAATGTGCTTTCATCTATGGCACCAGGATAATGACAGGACCAATCTTGAAAAAAATGACCAACTCCTTGAAGATGTCCAGCGATCCGGAAATTACCGGTGCTCTAATGGTCTTGTGGATGACAGGATTGGAGGCAAATAGGTTTAAACCTCCGTACACCCATGAAAATGAACAATTATTGGACTATTTAGATAAATTTTTATCTAAAAAATGAGGTAAAAAATAAAATTAACCAGGCCTTTCATTTTGTGAAAACTACCTGAAAGGCATCATAATAAAAATGGAATCGGTATCAGATACATGGTGTTGCCGACCATTATAAAGTGTTAATGTATATGAATAAATTCGCGTTGTTTTGTAAATCCTATCATAAGGATGTGTATCGAGCAAAGAGACTTGCAAATAGCATTGACCGGTATAACACCGATGCCATTCTTTTTGTCATGTGCGTTCCCAAAGCGGACTTTAAGCTTTTTGAAGAGATTTTGGGAGAAAATAATTGTGTCCTTGTGACTGACGAAGAAATTATCAGCGCAAGTTGTGACGTTTTTGGTGACATCCCAGACTTTTTTTATGACCATCTATACCAGCAGTTGATTAAGTTGGAGTTTTGGCGGTTGGGCAAAGCAGAGAATTATGCCTGGGTTGATTCTGATTCATATTTCATTAAAGACTTTAGATTGTCCGATTTTATGTATGACAATGAAACACCTTATACAATCATGGACGAATTTGACACTGGAATATTAAGAGAGAGATGGAAGAACATTCCTTCAAAAGAAATGGAAAAGCGTGTCAATAGACGGGCCAAGCAGGTAAATAAATTTAAATCTGTTTTCGGTAATACGGATCAAAATTGGGATTTTGGTATTTCAACTCCCATTATATGGTCATCTCAGGTTTTAAAGCATTTACACCAGAACTACTTGATTCCCAGGAATAAAACCATTTTTGAGTTCCTGTCAGAACATCCAACTGAAACCTTTTTATATGGATATTACCTAATTCACAGTCAATGCATACCTCTGTATCCTAAATCTCACATGTTCAAGGCCTTTGATTATGCCGATGAATTTATCGAAGCGGAAATCAATGGTGAAAATGAAGCGTCTATTTCAGAAAACTATTTTGGCATGTGTATTCAGTCTAACTGGGCCCTTTTCAAAGAAAAAAAGAGCTTGGCCAGAAGGTTAAGAAATCGTAAACAAGATTTCATGAATGGGATCAGGAAATTAAAATCTAATTTTAACTGGTAAACTACTTTTTATGGAAAACAAGAAAAAAATATTTTTCGTTTTCGGAACGCGGCCGGAAGCCATAAAAATGGCGGCGTTAATAAAGAAAATAACCACTACCTCGTCAGTATTTCAACCTGTCGTTTGTGTTACAGCCCAACACAGGGAAATGCTAGATCAAGTTCTGTTCCGCTTTAATATTGTTCCTGACTATGATCTTGATATCATGAAAAAAGGACAGGATATATTTGAGTTAACCGGAAGTATTATCACTCGTTTAAAACCGATTTTGGAAAAAGAAAAACCGGACGTAGTTCTTGTTCAGGGGGATACAACAACTGCTTTTGTGGCAAGTCTTGCTGCCTATTATATGCGTATACCGGTTGGCCATATTGAGGCTGGATTAAGAACTCACAACAAATATTCTCCATTTCCGGAGGAAGTCAACAGGCATTTAATTGGTGTGATTGCTGATTATCATTTTGCTCCCACTGCAATGGCCCAAAAAAACCTGATAGCCGAAGGTGTAGATGAAAGCTCGGTCTGGGTGACTGGAAATACCGTGATTGATACCCTGCTAATGGAGTCATGTACAGGTGATGATGAACATTGGAGAGATTATTTTACCAATACCTGGAAAATCGATCTTGATAACAAAGAAAGAAAGGTTGTTCTTGTCACCGGCCACAGAAGAGAAAGCTTCGGAAAGGGATTTGAAAACATCTGCCTGGCTTTAAAAGAAATTGCGAGCCGCCATCCTGAAATTGATTTGATTTACCCAGTACACTTGAACCCTAATGTTAAAAAACCGGTGTATGAAATACTGGGTGAAAAGAATAAAGAGAATGTGTTTTTGATAGATCCTCTTGATTATTCTCCTTTTGTATATTTGATGAAGCAAGCCCATTTTATTTTAACAGATTCAGGTGGAATACAAGAGGAAGCCCCTTCGCTTGGAAAACCTGTGTTGGTAATGCGTGATACAACAGAACGCCCTGAAGGGATAAATGCGGGGACCTGTAAATTAGTCGGCTCGGATACAGATCAAATTGTCAATGAATCTGAAATACTAATAAAAAATAAGGATGTTTATAGTTCAATGGCCAGAAGAAAAAACCCTTATGGGGACGGCGATGCGTCTGAAAAGATAATTGGCATCCTTTCAGACGTAGTCTAAAGGGGCTGCTCATAAATAGACCCACATTCAGTTTTAAAAATACCCAATATTTTTGGACTAAATAGACTATATGAAGAAATTATTAACCGACTCCTGAACGGCTTTTGCGCTCTATTCTTTTAACAGATTGTCCCTGATCGACATCAGCTGGGTGACAGCACCTTTAACCGTGAGAGGAGATGCGTGTTCAAGGTCCGGTAATCCTGTCTGTTCCCATTTTTCGATCAGATCCATAATTTTGGCTTTTGTCTCTTCTTTGTTTCGGCTGTCTGCAGCAGAAAAACCGTTTTGCTCCAGCATAGTTTGAAGCTCTGAACCCGGATGGGTAAGGCCCAGAATAGGGCGCTGTACCAGCATGTAGTCATAGAGTTTTGACGGAATATATTCGTCACACCGGAAAAGGTCATCGCCATGGACAAGAATTAGCACATCCATCTGCTTCATTGCTTCAAGCACCTGTTCTCTTCCTGTTTTTCCAGTGTAAGGATCATACTCCAACCTGCCGTGTACGGTTACCATATTATTGAGACTATAATGGTCCAGGGCCTGGCTGGTTACCGGATCAAGGGATGTGCCGTATATATCAATGGTCACGTGTTCAGATAAATTCGGTTTTTCTTGTAAAAGTTCATGAAATGCTTTGAATACCTGTTTGAGGTTCCGTGTGGCTGCAAGAGAGCCAAAATAGCCAAAATGAATTTTTTCCTGTTTATGATATTGTTGAGTCCAGTTTTCCGCAGGGGACGCACCTGGGCGGATAACAACCAGGTTCTTTTTAACGCCTGGGTTACGTCTATGGGCATTAGTGCTGGCTTTATCTGTAAAATAGATGATTTTATCTGCATATTTAAAAATTATTTTTTCAAGGTATTTGTGAAAAAAATATTTATGCCATTTTTGTTTTTCGGTGTCATAGATAAGCGGGTCATGGAGTTCTGCAACCCAGGGAAGTTTAAACAGTTGGCTTAGGATAAATCCTGCATAGTGGGTCGAAGACGGGCCGGCCGTAGAGTAAATGAGTTCCGGACGATGTTTTGGAATGATGAAAATACCATACAACGAAGCGGATAAAAGCCATGACCAGTGGCTGTCCAGGTGGATCACAATTTTTTCTATGAGAAAAAAGGGCAATATGATCATTGTCAGTAGCAATTTAATAAGCCTAGCTGAAAATGTTTCCGGGGCGCGGTTTTTTATAACATGACGCAGTTCGAATTTAAGCCCGGAAGGTGCCGGAGAAAAAATCTGGTAATGGGGAAACCGGCTTTCTTTTTTGCCGGTAGGCGCACTCATGACAACCGGGGTGACCCCCTTGTCCATGAGAAACGGGATACGGTCAGTTATTGTCTGGCTTGCCGCTCTGCCATCCATGTTGTAGCAGTGGGCAAGTATAAGCCATTTCATTTTGACGGGTAATTTCATTGTGTATTAAAAATCTTTTTAATGGTATTTATGTCAGTCTTGATTGAAAAATCATTTATAATAGATTAAAGAGAAGGCCTAGTCAAGAAAGGTTACACTGCTGATTTTCCCCCAGGGTATGGGTTTTCAGTCAAATAGTTGGGGCTGTCACAGGATTTGACAGCCTTGTTTGGGTTTTATGTAGCTTGTCCAGGTAATGCCCTGGGAAATTATAGCATAATGAGTTTTTGCCGGTTCGTTTTAAAAAGATGAAAAAGGGGTATCAGGATTGAAAATTGCTATTCTGGTGAAGCGGTTTACATTGTCGGGTGGCAAAGAACGCTACGTGGTGGAACTTGCCAAAGCCTTATACCGCCTTGGTCATCATGTTGATGTATTTGCCTATGAAGCTGAAGACAATCTCCTTGACGGTATGGGTTTTTTTCGTGTCCCGAACCGCATGACGTTTTCAAGTGTTTTAAACACTCTGTCTTTTGTTCGGGAAACCGCAAATATGCTCAAAGATCATACTTATGATATTGTCCATTCCCATGAACGCAATTATAAACAGGAAATCCTCACCTTACACAGTTTTTCTTATTGTGACGGGCTTGAAAAATATGGTTTCATAAGAAAAATTGATCAGAAATTCCTGAGTATGCGCAGTTGGCTTTATCTCTGGCTTGAGCGGCGGCAAATGAAATCCCCATGGCTGGTTTCGGTCTCAACGGCTATTTCAAAAGATGTTGATAACCATTATGGCAGGACCGGCAACGTTGTTGAAATTCCCCCTGGCGTCGATTTAACCTTATTTGACAGACATCTGCTGGATACCTTGCGTGAAGAGGCTCGACGTGAAAAGGACCTTGGGAAAAATGACTTAGCCATCCTTTTTGTCGGGTCGGCATTTCAACGCAAAGGACTTGACAGGCTAATCCCGGCCATCACGCATGATATGCGGCTGTTTATCGTTGGGAAGGGGGATCATATCCCAAGGTTCAAAAAGATGGCCAGGGAGCATCATCACGGCCAGCAAATAAGTTTTGAGGGCATAACAGATAATGTTATAAAATACTATGCCCTTGCTGATGTGGTCGTACTACCCTCCAGGTCAGAAGCATTTGGTATGAGCGTATTGGAGGGCATGGCCTGCGGGCTTCCGGTAATAGTAAGTGACAATTCAGGAATTGCCGATCTGATTCAGCACGGCGATAATGGATTCCTAATGAAAATGCCTTCTGATCTGCCGGGTTTGTTAGACTTGATGCGGTCAGAGAAAATGAGGCAGCAAGTGGGGCGCTGTGCACGAAAAACTGCGGAGCAGTATAGTTGGTCGAAAGTTGGCATGTCACATGAGGCCTTTTATAAAAGAGTATTGTCGAAAAAGAAAAATCGGTTAAGAAAATGACCGGGATGATAGAATCAGAGTGATGGGTACAGTGTATTCAAAAAAGACGTTTTCAACTGTTGCAGTGTGCAATAATAAGTTTTTATCAGATACTATGCTGGCACTTCTGGATGATCCAGATTCTTTTTTAGATAACAGCAATACCGGAATCATACAAAATAATTTCAAAAGTAAGGTCGGTATCGTTTTTCTGGACAACATGAAACTTGTGATTAAGCGCCATAATTATAAATCCGGGTGGCATAAGTTTAAACGATATTTCAGACCGACACGGTCGAGCCGGAACTGGCGCTATTCAAATTTTTTGATATCTAACGGGGTTTGGGTACCTACACCGGTCGCTTTTGTTGAAAAAAGGATTGGTGTTCTGCGAGGCATGTCCCATTTTGTCTACGAGTATGTGGAAGGCATCACTGGAGAAGAATACTTTAAGGTCAATATGAACTCCCCTGAAAAAATAGAACGGGGAATGGATATGGTGGTCGCCCTCGTTTTCAGGATTAGAGAACTTGGGCTTATCCATGGGGATATAAGGATGTCGAATCTAATTTTTCAGGATGACCGGATATGTTTGTTGGACTTTGATGATATGCGGCTAAGAAGATGGTATAAGTCTCCACGTGCTAAAAACAGG
>JAKSAU010000223.1 GCA_022361535.1 Desulfobacterales bacterium | reverse complement strand
TTCCGGATATAGTTCGGGCTGAAAACTGTTATTTGTACGATACATCCGGGAGGCAGTATCTTGATCTTGAATCCGGGGTTTGGTGCACAGGCCTTGGGCATGGACATCCAAGAATTGTACAGGCACTTAAAAAACAAGCCGGTCTTTTATCTCATACAGGATTTGGGTTCAATTCCCCTGTCACAGCAAAAGCAGCTCAGACCGTTACCGATCTCCATGGTTTTGAAAATGGGAAAACGATATTTTTATCATCCGGCAGCGAAGCCGTTGAATTTGGTATCCGTGTTTTGGAAACTGTTTATGAGAATCCATGTTTTTTGACCATGGCTGACAGTTATTTCGGGGCATATGGGTCTGCCCATGAAAAAACAGCCTCACAATGGACATTATTTGACTGGACGCCTTGTAAATCCTGTACACGAACTGATGAATGCGACCATGAATGTCCTGTTTGGGCAAACGTTCCTTTTGATCGTATTTCAGCCTTTGTGTTTGAACCGGGCAGTGCGTCCGGGCTTGTCGGGTTTCCACCGGACCATCTTGTCAGATCCATTGCACACCAGGTTAAATCTATCGGCGGGTCAGTCATGGTGAATGAGGTTACAACGGGTATGGGGCGAACCGCTAAATGGTTCGGCTACCAGCATTATGATCTGATCCCGGACATCGTTGCCATGGGAAAAGGGCTTGGAAACGGGTACCCGGTGTCAGCCACATTAGTCTCAGAACATCTTACATCCCGTTTGCCGGGTTCCGGTGTTGCATATGGTCAATCACATCAAAACGACCCATTAGGTGCTGCAGTGGCCCTTGCCGTTATTGATACAATCCAGTCTCAGGGTCTGATCGATCGGGCAGGGCATCTTTCTTCCATATTGCTCAAAGGGCTTGAGCGTATAAAAGAAAGCTCCGGACGAATCCTTCAGGTTCGGGGGCGGGGATTAATGGCTGCCATTGAATTGGAGGATGGCTCCCAAGGTACACTAGAGGTGTGGCGTAAATTGATAGACCAGGGCTTCGTCTTATCCAAGCGTCCCGGATTAAGCGTTTTGAGACTCGATCCGGCTCTGACCATTGAACCCGACGATCTTAAACGGTTTTTAGACACGTTTGCCCAAATACTTGAAGAAAAAAGTTAACAGCCTGCTTTCTTTAGGGTTTCAATAGAAAATCAAATTTACAGTTGACAATGCAACTGACCTTTTTTATATTCAGTTGTATAGTCAACTGAGAGGTGTTTATGTACGAACAATTTGCATCTGAGGCCATTGGAAAGCGGGTTAATTTTTTATTCCGAATTACGATGAGGCATATCCGCGGAGAAATGAAAAAGATCGGTATCGGCGCCAGTGATTACTCTTTTATCTTTATCCTGTTTTTCAAAGAAGGATTAAGCCAGGATGAAATGTCCAAAATTATGTATGTGGATAAATCATATACAGCAAGGGCCTTGGCAAGGCTGGAAAAGCTCGGGATGGTTGAGCGCAGGCCTGATCCGGATGAGCACCGTGTAAAAAGGGTTTACCTTTGTGAAAAAGCCCGTGATCTTGAGGATGACATTTTCAGGGTGTTGATGGATTGGCAACAGGTCCTGGTCAAGGATATTGAACATGACGAATTTAAGATCATACGCGACGGTTTAGACAAGATGCTGGATAATGCAAGGTCTGCTTTGGGCTATGAAGATCCAAGTCAAATATTAGGAAAAAAATCATGAAATATGTCAAACGGTTAATCATTATAGTTCCCGTTATTTTAGGGGTTGTTCTGTTCGGTGTAATGAAAGCCAATAAAAAGCCGCCGGTCCGTTCTGATGACAAAGAGCGGGTAAGGGCAGTACGGGTAATGCCTTTAGAGAAAATGCCGGTAGTGCCCAGAACAACTGGATATGGATATGTTCAGTCGGACAGAACCTGGCAGGCTATTCCCGAGGTCAGTGGCCAGGTAGTGGTTATGGATGAGAAAATCAAGAAAGGCTATTTCATAAAAAAGGGTGAAGTCCTCCTAAGAATCGATACACGGGCCTATGGGCTGGCTGAATCCAGAGGGGTTGCAGAAGTAATGAGCATTGAAGCCCAGCTCAAGGAGCTTGCCCAGTCAAAGAAAAACACCCAAAGGCTTCTGGAGATCGAGAAAAAAGCATTAACCATTGCAGCACAGGAACTGGAAAGAAAACGAAAACTATTTGAAAAACAGTTTATTTCAGCTTCTGATCTTGAAAAAGAAGAGACAAATGTCCTTGCAAGGCAGTCTGCCGTGGACAGTCTAACCAATGCTTTAAAGTTGATTCCTGCTCAGGAAAGGGCGCTTCAGGCTCAGAAACGTTCGGGAGAATCATCCGTTGCAGAGCGGCGGCTGGATGTATCAAAAACAGAGATTCGTGCACCATTTGACGGCCGGATCTCCAAGGTGAATATCGAGCGGTTCCAATATGCGCCTGCAGGCACGGTGATGCTGGAGGCAGAGAGCATTGAAAGGGCTGAAATTCCGGTGCAACTAAGTCCCATGGAGTTCTTTAAATTGCTTCCAAAAGACAGAACAACTGCGTTTGACCGGGTACCTGATATAGAGATGATCAGGGAAGCCATAGGGGTATCAGCGATTGTGAGGCTGCCTTTGGGTACGGAACATATCATTGAGTGGGAAGGTCAGTTTTCAAGAACCGGTGAATCCATTGATCCTGAAACCGGTACCCTTACCTTTTTTGTGACAGTGGAAAAGCCTTACGCCAACTTGATTCCTGGCAAGCGTCCGCCTTTGGCAACGAATATGTATGTTGAGGTCGAATTATCAGGAAAAGTATTACAGAACCGATTTGTTATCCCACGGTCTGCAGTTCATAACCAGGCCATTTACATTTGTACACCGGATAACCGTCTTGAGATTCGGGACGTTGATATTGAATTTTCCATGGAGGAACTTGCCGTATTGACCAATGGTGTGTCTGAAAATGAGATCCTGGTCCTCTCAGACCTGGTCCCGGCAGTCGCTGGAATGAAACTTTCTCCGGATACAGATACCAAAACCGCTGAAACGGTCAAACGCCTTGCAGCTGGGGGGACCGACTGATATGAAGGCATTTAAATCTATGGTTGAGTTTTTGAGCGGCCATCCCACCGCCTCCAACCTGCTTATGCTCCTGTTTCTGGCATTGGGTGCGATTAGTGTTGGAGACCTGCGACGGGAAACCTTTCCGGATTTCAGCGAGAATGCTGTTGAAATCACAGCGGTTTACCCAGGAGCTACAGCCGAAGATGTTGAGTCCTCGGTTTGCCGCCGTATTGAAGATGCCATTGATTCTGTTTCCCATATTTCCGAAGTCCGCAGCACGGCCATGGAAAACAATGGCCGTGTAGTTGTAGAGATGATGGAGCAG
>JAKSAU010000855.1 GCA_022361535.1 Desulfobacterales bacterium | reverse complement strand
ATTTGTTAAGGCACTTTCAGAAGAAGGCTGTTTAGCTAAAATTTTTTCTAACACATCCCGATTGGATTCTATCCATTAGGATGTTTTTGGTGTTTTCTTCGTAAAAAAATCCATTTTCTTTTATTTTTTCCAGTATTTGCTTATGTTAGGACGCACCTCTCCCATCTTATCAGTTGATTTAAAGCAGTTTATGCTGCCAGGCTTTGTTGTTCTTGAAACATCCTTCGACCTATTTCCAAGGCATTGGCCGTATGTATACCAAAGAAGATCCACTGTATTTCTGTTGGTTTAGTCCTGGCTTTGATTTTCTTTAAGTGGTAATGTTCTTTTTCTTTACCAAAACTTCCCTCTAAGCGACTGGCCCTTTCTTTGGTGATCAGTGCTGCGAGTTGTTTTCGCTGATGTTCATCTTTGGAGGCCCTGCCTTTTCTTTTAAAGTCAGTACGGATGTTGTTTTTCGTGGAGAAGCGGCGGTTGGCATTGGTGGCATAGATCCCATCGGCTCCGGCTATCTTTACTTTTGTCCGGGTCATCTTTTGGGCTTTGAACAGGGTGCTTTTATAACGATTACCTTCATGAAAAGCATTAAAGTCAACATGTTCGATAAAACTAATCCCACCTACCTGGAACTTGTGTACCTTGGCCCCGAACTCTACGGCCTTGACCTCTTTGCCCCTGACGATAGGACGTAAATAATTTTTACTTAGGCTGATGATCCGAGCTGTAGGCCTTTTGCCCATAGTAAAAAGCTGATGCTGTTGAACATAGACTTTTTTGATCGTAGACCTGCGCCGGTAATAAGCCACAGGCAATGGCCTTAACTGTTTTTCAACCTTGTCCAGTTCAGCATTTAGTTTAGCCAATAACAATAATAAGCTACGGGTAAGCCCCTTGCGTTTCTTGATGCTCTTTTTGCGCATCTTACTATAGGAGACATAACGCTTTTTCCATTTATTGTACTTGGTGCGGGGCATAGGCTGTTTTAAGACTTTACAAAAAGCACGCAACTGCTTATAGTTCCAGTGCACACATTCCCATAACAACTTCTCATTGCTAGGATAACGCACCTCACTCTCATAACAGGTCGCATCCATGGTGATACTGTCCTTGTCTTCAATAAAAGCACTCCAGTGATCGTACAATAGAGCTTGTGCTTGATCAATAGAAAACTTAGCGGCTAATTCACAACGGACCTCACTTACGATCTTATAATTCTCCAGACGGGCGGTTCCAAGATAAAGGTCACAAAAAAACTGATAGTCAATATTCCCGTTAAGCTGTTCGATCAAAAGCCGGTCTGAACAACCCGCATAATGCTTTAAGAACATCAGGGCTAATTTTCCTCGGGGGCTGAAAAGACTGCAGGGCCCTTTTTTTGAGTCTTCTAACTTAAAGGCTTTCACTAAACTATTCCAGGGAATGGCCATGTATATTTTTCCAAGATTGCCCTGGAGAAAACGAGAGAAAAAAATTGAAAACTGTTCTTGTGGATTGGAAAATGAAAATTCGTGCTGGAAGTCAGAAATTCTTTGTATTTTAGTCATAGATGAAAAAAAGAAACCCCGTTTTTTGGCCATTTGGCTATTTTTCGGGGTTTTGTTTTATCTAAGGTACAAAGTAATATCCTTATATACAAATAAATAAACTACTACTGAAAGTGCCAACCGAACAGCGGTAATTTCGAAAATTGGGATTTATTTGTTATTTGGTCATTGGATTTTGGAATTTTAAGGTTTAAGTAAAACCTTTCCCCCGCTCATATTTCCAATATATGTCCGGATCCCACTGACCACATCCTCCAATGCATAACCCGCCTGAATGCCGGTCTTTAATGTCCCATCAATGAATAAATCCTGCAAATAATCGGAAACCTCTTCAATTTCGCCTTCTTCCAGACTATCCATCCAGTCCATTAAATTAAATCCGGATAAGAGCTTGCCGTCAAAAATAATCCCCATGGGATCGATACCGCTTATTTCCGCACCGGATAATCCACCGTACACAATGACTTCCGAATCTTTTGGCATGGCATTGATCAATTGAGCGGTCATTTCTCCGCCTACGGCATCATAAGCCATTGTTGCATTGAGTTCGTGAGCCAGGGTTTTTAGGTCTGTGGTAAAGTTTTCTGCTCCAGCATCCAATACATATTTTTCGCCTTCGGCTTTAAGCTGTTCAATTTGCTCTGCTTTGCGAACAATATTAATCACTTTTAGTTTATTGTTTTTTGCAAATATGCGGATGAATTTCCCGACCTGCCCACCAGCTGCATTCTGAATGATGGCTTTACAGTCTTCTTCCTGAGCCAACTCATACAAACCATAAGCAGTAAACGGATTTACGGCAAAACAGGCCGCCTGCTCCACCGGCATATCTTCTTTGATAAAAAAACAATCGGTTATTTTTGCCACCACATATTCCGACCAAGTCCCAACCTCATCATCCTGAACAAAACAACTGACCCGCTTGCCTTCAAACTTCTGATCGATACCTTCGCCAACCTTGGTAATAATACCAAAGCCTTCAAAACCGGGAATACAGGGAAGCGATTTTTTGATATTGTAACTACCACGTAAAAAAGCAATATCGGACGGGTTACAGGGAGCAGCCTCCATTTTGATCTGGATTTGTCCGGCAGCAGGCTCAGGAATGGTTTTTTCTTCTACTTTCATGCCAAGCAAGGCACGGATCAAATTGTTATTGTATGCAGGAAGTACGACAGCTTTCATATGATTGTTTTATATAATTAGTGCCTAAAGTTCGGAGTGCCTAAAATTCATTAAAATTACTCGACGGATAAAAAAGAAAACAGTGTTGCTTTGGCTTCATCTATGGCCACCTCCAGATCATCATTTATGATTTGCACATCAAAATCATCGGCATAAGTCATTTCAAGTTCGGCTTTATCGAGACGCTTTTTCAAACTTTCTTCATTTTCTGTCGAACGAGCCAATAATCGTTCTTTTAAAACCTCCAGTGAAGGGGGCATGATAAATATGGCCAGTGCTTTATCACCAAAAATGCTTTTGACATTTACACCACCCACAACATCCACATCAAAAATCACATCCTTGCCTTTGGCCCAAATACGATCGACTTCGGATTTCAGGGTACCGTAAAACTGATCTTTATAGACTTCTTCCCATTCCAGGAATTCATCGTTTTCAATCTTTTGTTTGAATGCTTCGGTCGTCATGAAATAATAATCTTTCCCGTCCACTTCATTTTCCCGTTTGGGCCGGCTACAGGCCGAAACAGAAAATTCAAGTCCGAATTGCTGGTTCAGCATTTCCTTGACAATGGTGGTTTTTCCTGCTCCCGAAGGGGCCGAAAAAATGACAACTTTTCCGTCCATTCTACAAAATATTAAAGAGTTGTTCTTTGATCTTTTCCAGAGCATCCTTCATCTGGATCACCAGTTTCTGGATATTCACATCATTGGCTTTTGAACCCAGGGTATTGATCTCACGACCGATTTCCTGTGAAATAAAATTCAATTTTTT
>JAKSAU010001197.1 GCA_022361535.1 Desulfobacterales bacterium | reverse complement strand
GAGAAGAATAATGTTAGTAAAACTAATAAGAAAATGATTAGTAAAACTGATAAGAAAAAGATACCTGTGAAGCAAAATTCTTCAAAGAAAAAGAGTGTGCAGTCAAAAGCTAAATCAAAGGTGAGGAAGAAATGAATTTGAATGATAAGAAGAAGAGCAATAAGGATTATGCAAAGGAGATAAAGGATAAGATAATGGGGGATTCTTTTTTTAAGAAGAAAGATGATGAGGTTTCTATGACTCCTGAACAGATTGAGGATATTGAAAATAAGATTCATAATAAAGGAAATGAAAAGAAGTTGAAAAGGAGAAATATATTTTTTGGGAAGAAGGAAGATAATTCTGAGAAGAGAGTTATTAATGAGGAGAAGGTTGATTCAAATTTGGAGGTTCCTGAAGGGGCTTCTTCTAACACAGCAGAACTTAAGTCTGTTGATGATAAGGTTTCAAATTCAAATGCTTCTGTTAGTTTGCCTTCTATGAGTGAGGTTCCTGAGGAGAGTGCGCAGAGAAATGTTTTTGTTGAGGATCAAAACTATAAGAGGGAAAGGGCTAAGATTGATAAAAAGGAGCTTGGGGATCTTGTAGAGAGATATTCTATAGATAGTGATAATTTGACTTCTATTGATGTTGAGATTAGGAAGAAGGGGATTGTTACAACTTATAATTTGAGGGTTCCTGAAGTTGATATTGCAACGAAGGCGGTTTTGGAGGAAGTTAGAAATGAACTTATTACTACGACTACTATTGGTATGAATGAGATTGTAGATCCTGATGCTCTTGATGGGATAAAGAAACGTTTTTTGAGCGAGGCTGGAACTCTTCTTCAAAGAAAGGTTCCAACAGTTAGTAAGCAGACTAAGGATGTTTTGATTAATAGGTTGCTTCAAGATATGCTTGGGCTTGGTGAGATTGAGTTTTTGATTCAGGATGCTAATTTGGAGGAGATTGTTATTCCGAGTGCAAAGGAGCCGATTAGGGTTTATCATAAGAAGTATGGTTGGCTTCCGAGTAGTCTTCATATTGGAAGAGAGGATGAGATTGTTAATTATTCTAATATTATTGCTAGAAGAGTGGGGAGACAGATTACTGTTTTGAATCCTTTGCTTGATGCTCATCTTTCATCTGGTGATAGGGTTAATTCGGTTCTTTATCCTATTTCGACTAAGGGTAATACTATTACGATTAGGCGTTTTGCACGTGATCCTTATACTATAATTGATTTGATTGAGAATAAGACTTTGGATATTGATGTTGCTGTTCTTCTTTGGCTTGCGGTTGAATATGAGATGAATGTTATTGTTAGTGGTGGTACTGCTGCTGGTAAGACCGTAATTTTGAATTCTGTTATGCCTTTCATTCCGCCTAATCATAGAATTTTGTCTGTTGAGGATACTCGTGAGTTGATGTTGCCTGACTTTTTGTATTGGACGCCTCTTGTGACTAGGTCTCCTAATCCTGAGGGTAAGGGTGAGATTAGTATGCTTGATTTGTTGGTTAATAGTTTGAGGATGCGGCCTGATAGGATTGTTTTGGGTGAGATGAGGCGGAAGGAGGAGGCGATGGTTATGTTTGAGGCTATGCATACTGGTCATT
>JAKSAU010000167.1 GCA_022361535.1 Desulfobacterales bacterium | reverse complement strand
CCCACCCCTCTTTTTCCAGCCGGTTTAACCCGGCTGCGATGACATCCGCCTTTGTGTATTTTGTTTTGTTTGGCATATAGAACTCGATAAATATAATTACGATTATATAATTGTAGTTATATAATCGTAATTATATTTTAAGTCAAGATATATGATGTAATTGAAATGCTGAAAAAAAGCCTTGTTTAGATGTCTGATGCTCGGTTTTGAAAGACAGACCAAAGGTTAGAAGAAACGAATTACGACAATTAAAGCCCTCTGAAATTAAAGAGGGCTTTAATTGTTAAAGGATGGATTAAATTATAGTTCGCAGGTTCCCTTGATAGAGCCATAACATTTGTTAATATGGTAGGCAATGAACAATACCGCTAAGATAGTTGAAATCATGATATACTTCCAGATTCATGAAAAAACGGTATAAGGCGTCACAGTCAGAGTCGATTTAAACAGAAGAAGTTTTTACGCCTTCCTTCTATTGAGATATGATTCAGTGTTTCAAAATTTCAATGGCAAATAAATTAAACTTATTTTTTAGGGTGTTTGTGTTTAGATATGTGAATTTCCTTTGACAGACGATATCAGTCAAACATCAATAATACAAATCCCTTACCTTTTAGCAGAAACAATAAAATCAGATATTGTGTCAGTGATTTTTGAAAAAGTCATCAATAATAGACACAAAGGGGTTTCATTAATCCCTAATAAATTTTTTGAATTTGGGCGATTTTAACGATCTAAACCTGCGGCGCGTCCGGCTACATCTGCCTTTTTGAAATTTATAGCAAAAGAATCAAGATTGAAATGTTTCAAAATTAAAGTCAAAATTTGATCTGTTAAAAAAATTATATGAGTATCCACAAGCAGTTACAGCCTTTATTGCATTTACGTGGGGTGTTCATAGTCGTTACAGTATCAAGAATTGTACTGTTGCTTAAGATTTTTCAATAGTTTCTCCATCCCTTTTGAAAAATCACTAAAAAAGGAAGAAAATACCTCACGATCTACATCATGGCTGAAGCCATTCTTGTTGCGCGTTTCATCCGAGTTTCGCTGGCTCAAAACCTGCTTTTCTCGAGTCCCGAATCCATTTCTATCCTGTCCGTACCCATCATAAGAGTTATCTGGAGGAACGGGCAGCACACTAAATTCAACACTCAGAAAGCGAGTATTCTTTTTTAATGTATATACCTGTTTTCCAGTATTCTTTATCAAGCATGCTATCCTACCCTTAAATCCAGGATCAATCCCGATGCCGTGCTCCACAATTATACCATCGTGAATTAACTCTCCGATCTGGCCAAGGTGACCCAATACTGTAAGCGGTAGGCGGATCTTTTCTTTGGAAACGACAAATGCAATCTCTCCGGGGAAAAGATCATAATCGTCCTGATCAAGATCTATATCTTTTGTCTCTTCCGAATCACCATTCTCTACCAGCACTTTCTGTACTCTCAAATCGTAGTTGACTTGCTTAGCACTTCCCTCATCAAACGGTTCTATACCGATTTCCCCAGATTCATGAAACGATATAATTTCAGGACCGGACAACGGACCAGGACCATAAATAAGCCGGCGATCTTCAATACTGCCGTCTCCAAGACCAGAGTGTAACGGGACGTTGAGATTCATCCAGAATGATGCACTTTCTCCGTAGGCTTCTTCCAGCCTGAATGCAAGGCTTCTTGATATTTTTCGCTTTCCGTTAAATATTTCATAAATAGTGGTTCTAGATATCCCTAATTCAGTGGCCAAGTCTGTTATGGTTATGCCATGTTGCCGCAATACTTTTAAACGAAGTACTTGCTCTATTTTTGTCTGAAACCGCTGCTTTGTTTCCATCTAAGCCTCTTCATAGCCTAAGGTATATTCTATGTGTTTAACCGGAACCCTGTCCAAATTCACGGTACGCCATTGCAAAATCCCTTTTTGATTCAAACAAAGGGATCAAAATAAAGGCAACTCTTCTGTTCATTGCATGGGCCATTGAGCTTTCTTCTTGAGACAGAAGATGTTTTTCGCCTGAAGAAATCCATAAAATCCTACATTTGGGAATTTGTTTTGACACTAGAAGATCCCTAACGCTCTTTGCCCTCTTCCCCCCAAGCAACAGATTATACCTGTTCGTTCCAGTACTACTGCAGTGCCCAACAACTAGCAAAAGCCACTCTTTACCATCGAGTTCATGTTTGATGAAATTTGAAATTTTTTCAATCTCTGCCTGTGCAAAAAGATCCAATTGCGCGGAATCTGTTTGAAAATGAACGGGTTTCAACGTATAAACCCGACCCTGGTTTCCCGGAAAAGGAATCGGTCTAATTTGCACGGCTCTGTCAAGAGCGGGAATATTCAAAATGGACCACCTCATAGATTCAGCGCTTTGGTTTACTAAAACAATTTTATAATCTCCTGCACGAAGACGAGAAAAATAAAATGCACCGCTATCATCGGTGGTCGTTGAGCTCCCAGCCTCGTCCTCATCTCCAATGGGCATGGCATAGGCAAAGAACTGTGGGGGGCTTGGAGTTTGAAGTTGGCCTTCTATTATATGAGTCCGTCCTTCAAACCAGTCTGATATATGCGCCTTAACCTGGGCGGCCACCTTGATCAAACCGGCGCCAACAATGAGGATGACTATCGAAAGAATAGCCTGGGCAGGAATGCTCAATCCCTTTGCTTTGTTACCTGTGTTGCTGGGAGTTTTCTTTGGGAGTCGTTTTATCAAAATGGTGGACAATAAAATAAAGAGAAGAATCAATCCCTGTTTTGTATTAATCCATTCAATTAAAATGGAGAGCGCACCAATTTCGCTGCATATTTTCGTCAGAGTATTCCACAAGTCAGCATTAGTGTGCATGAGCTCCTCCTCCATTATAATTATTTATGGTATGTGCCTGCGTCCCAGATTCAATTCTCCATCAGTTTTAATTTTGATCCTACTCATAACCCGCCATTTCTAAGTTATCTGACATTTTTTAGCATACCAATATCGCAAGTGTACGCACTTGTCAAGTACAAAAAAAGAACAAACAGGACAAAAAGAGTGCACATGTCTCGTTTTGTGGATGGATAACAGAAACTGTACCAGATTTGTCCACTGTCAACAAGGTCCTCCAATTTTTAAATGGACATCATTCAAACAACGCTCTGAACTTTTTTGTTAAAACATAGTGAGTATAGTCAGGAAAGAATTTGCTCATAACTTTCAAAACATGGAAAGAAGATTTCCCTCCCTTTGAATACTGTCTATAGAAATCAATGAAAAATATTACAGAGGTTGAGTTAGTACTCCTTCAGTTCTGTCAGCAGGCTTTGAAAATGGGCTTTAAAAGTAATCTAATTGCTTAGTTTTTTAGTTATGATTAAGCATAAAAGTATGGTTAATGAAATCGGTCGCCTCTTTTTCATTTGGCGAATTCAAGGCATACCTCATGAGGTATACAACAGAATGTGCTTGATGTGATTGATAGGGGGGCAACTCCAAACCGTACTAATTTAGTAGTACAGTCTGGAGTTGTTATATGTTCTCTATTGCATAAACTGATTATTCAGCCTGGGAGACGCCAACTTCCTCGAATGTTTTAATATCCGCCAGAATTCGGGTGGCAAGATCTAACAGCTCCATACATACCGCAGCACCTGTACCTTCACCTAAACGGAATTTAAGATCTATGAGAGGTTCAAGTCCTAAACGGTCATGCATGTACTTGTGTCCAATTTCTACGGATTTATGGGAAGCAAATAGATATTGCTTTGCAGCCGGGGCAAGTTCACAGGCAATAAGTGCACCAGCTGTGGAGATCAGGCCGTCACAAATTACGGGAATCCCCTTGGCTGCTGCGCCAAGAACAAGGCCTGCAAGACCTCCGATCTCAAGACCTCCAACTTTAGCAAGTACGTCCAGCGGATCTTTGGGATTGGGTTTGTTCAGATCCAGCCCTTTTTGGATCACATCTATTTTATTGGCAAGGCCTTCATCGTCAATTCCAGTGCCTCTGCCGGTGAGCGTTTCAACAGGCAGACCGGAAAATGCAGCAATGATTGCCGTGGATGGGGTTGTGTTGCCGATGCCCATATCACCTGTGCCAAGAAGATCAACAGGCGCTTCATCATTAAGCTCATTGACAATCTCAATACCAGCTTCAATGGACTTGACAGCTTCCTCCCTGGTCATGGCAGGGCCTTTAGAGAAATTGGCCGTACCATGTCGAACCTTTTTGTGGAAAATGGGCAGGTCCGGATCAAAGTCAAAGTTAACACCGATATCAGCTGCTTTTACTATGGCGCCTGCATGGTTGCCGATAACGTTGACTGAGGCGCCTCCGCCAGCAAAGTTGAGCACCATTTGGGGGGTGACTTCTGCAGGAAATGCACTGACTCCTTCTTCGGTCACCCCATGATCTCCTGCGCAGGTGATAATGCGCTTGTTGGTCAATTGGACATCAATGGTTCCCTTTATTGCGGCCAGGCGGGCGCCAATTTCTTCCATTACACCTAAGCTGCCGGCTGGTTTGGCCTGATCCAGCAAACGCTGTTTTGCCGCTGCCAGAGCCTCTTGGTTTAGTTCCGGGTTGATGGCTGAAATAGTCTGTTCAAGCAATGACATGGTTCACCTCTTATCTTTGATGTCTTTTTCAAAGACCTCCATACCTTTTTTCATGGCACAGAAGTCTCCGCACATGGTGCAGGTTTCTTTTTGCTCAGGAGCACGTTCCGTACGGATCGCTTTGGCGACTTCCGGGAAGAGCAGGTATTTTTCAAGATCGTCCCAGCGCATATCCCTGCGGGCCAGAGCGGCTTGTTTTTCGTTCTCCCGGCGTTCCGGATATTTTGAAATATCCCCGATGCGGGCGGCAAGGCGTGTCGCTCTTACCCCTTCTCTAACATCATCAACACCAGGTAGGGCCAAGTGTTCAGCCGGTGTAATGTAACAAATCAAGTCTGCGCCATAACGGGCAGAAGATGCGGCTCCAATGGCTGCAGTAATATGGTCATAACCGGCTCCGGTATCACATGGGATGGGGCCCAGAACATAATACGGT
>JAKSAU010000266.1 GCA_022361535.1 Desulfobacterales bacterium | reverse complement strand
AGGCAACATTAAACCGGTCCGGGTGCATCCGGACTATTTTTAAGGCTGAGGTTCCGATGGAGCCGGTGGAACCAAGAATGGACAATGACTTCATCGAATAAATACCAGGAAGACGTAAAGCACAGGGATAGCCAAAAGAAGGCCGTCAATGCGGTCAAGCATGCCGCCGTGTCCGGGAAGAATCCGGCCTGAATCCTTGACCTGGTTCACCCGTTTCATGGCCGATTCGAACAAATCACCAATCTGGCCTGCCACGGCCATAAGCAATGCACAAGGGATGCTCAACAAGGCAAGAGACAGATCCGAGAAAAAGACCAGGTTGAAAATGAAGCCGGCAATCACAGATGCCAAAAGACCGCCCACAGACCCTTCAATGGTCTTATTGGGACTTATTTTAGGAGCTAGTTTGTTTTTCCCTTTAAAGGTGCCCGCATAAAATGCTCCGGTGTCATTTGCAAAACTGACGATAAGCGCCCATATAATCCAAAGCATACCGCCTTCAATCTGCTGTATAAACACCAAAAGGGCTAAAGAAACCGGTATATAGACCACGCCGAGCACCTGACGCGCTACCAGATCAAAGACATGGGGCGTAGTAGAAAACCGGAACAGCACAAAAACAGACATGGTCATCAAATTCAAAGCAAGAATGAGGAACATGACCTGCCAGGAGCCAACACATGCCCCCATGACCAAAATCATTGAGATGGTATAGGAAATGATTTTAATAGACTGGGAAACAGGCCCTTCATCATTTCCACAGATAATTCTAAGGTACTCCCGGATAGCAAAAATGGCCACCACTGAAACCAGTGCGGCCACAAGAAGGGTAGACCCCTTGATAATTATCCAGAGTACGAGGGGGACAAGGATTATTGCGGTGAGCCATCGCTGGAGGTGCTGCATTTTACCTTCCCGAACCGTCGGTCCCTTTGCTGGTAATTAATTAAAATTTGATGGAACTCTTCTTTGGTAAAATCAGGCCAGAGCGTGTCTGTGATTGCGAGTTCCGAGTAAGCTGCCTGCCACATAAGGAAATTGGATAACCTGAATTCCCCGGAGGTCCGTATGATTAAATCCGGGTCAGGCATCCCGGCCGTATACAGATGAGCAGAGACGGTCTCGTCCGTGATATCGTCTTCGTTCAGTGCGCCGGATTTAACCTTTTTGGCAATGATTCTTGCAGCCTGGGTAATCTCTTCCCTTGAGCCGTAGCTTAGGGCCAGGTTCAATGTCATCTCGGTATTCTTGCGCGTCAGCGATATGGTCTCAATGGCTTCTGCTCGAACATCATCCGGAAGCTTTTCAACCTGCCCTAAAATGTTTAACCTAATGCCTTTGCTGTTAAGTTCATCACGCTCGGAAACCAGAAAGCGCTTAAGCAAAACCATCAAAGCCTTAACTTCAGCCTGCGGGCGGCCCCAGTTTTCCGTTGAGAATGCATACAAGGTCAATACACTGATGCCCAATTCCCTGCAGGCTGATACAACCTGCCTTACAGTTTGAGAGCCCTTTTCATGCCCTTTGACACGGTTCATCAGGCGTTTTTTTGCCCAACGGCCATTACCGTCCATGATCATGGCTACATGAGCCGGAAGGGTTTGTGGGTTTAACCCGGCTGCTGCAATTGAATCAGACTTCAAGGATTTCCTTTTCCTTAGCGGCAAAGATTTCGTCCAGTTTTTTGATAGAAGCGTCTGTCAGATCCTGAACTTGTTTCTGCCCCTTGAAGCTGTCGTCCTCAGAAATGTCGCCGTCTTTCTGAAGCTCTTTAATCATTTCATTGGAATCCCTGCGGATATTTCTTACCGCTACCTTGAAATCTTCGCAGGTCTTGGCAACGCTTTTTACTATTTCCTTTCTGCGCTCCTCGGTCAGGGGCGGAATGGAAATACGAATCAATTTGCCATCGTTGGAGGGAGTAAGACCAAGATTGGCCTTTAAGATTGCTTTTTCCACTTCATTGATCACGGAAACATCCCAGGGTTTTACCGTGAGAAGACGACTTTCGGGAACTGATACCGTGGCCATCTGGGGAAGTGGGGTCTGTGTGCCGTAATAATCGACCTTGACGCTGTCAAGCATTGACTGAGATGCTCTTCCGGTACGAACCTTGGTCAATTCACTTTCAAAGGCATTCTCAGATTTTCCCATCCGTTCTTTGGTTTCTTCGAGCACTTCATTAATCATAACAACACATCCTTAAAAAAGGTTAACGGTTCACGGTTAATGGTCAACAGCAAATAGCCCGGATTACTTTTTTATCCTGACTATTTTACAGCTGTTAACTGTTAACCGCTAACCGTTAACAAATTTACTTATTATAAATCCTGGTCCCGATATCCGCGCCAGTAACCGCCTTGTAAATATTGTCGGCCTGGTGCAGGTCAAACACCTGCAGCGGAAGATCATGTTCCATGGCCAAAGAGATGGCAGTCATGTCCATAACATGGAGTTGTTTTTCAATGACCCGCATATACGACAGTTCATCAAACATAACCGCATCATCATGAACCACAGGATCTTTATCGTAGACACCATCCACCTGGGTAGCCTTGAACAGGATTTGGGCACGGACCTCATTGGCCCGCAAGACTGCAGCCGTATCCGTGGTAAAATAGGGGTTGCCTGTACCAGCAGCAAAAATAACCACCCTGCCCTTTTCTAAATGGCGAATGGCTTTTCTGCGGATGAAGGGCTCTGCGATTTTATCCATGGCAATGGCTGTCTGCACCCGTGTAGGCACATCACATTTTTCCAGGGCATCGCAAAGGGCCAGGCTGTTAATCACAGTGGCCAGCATCCCCATATTATCGGCACTGGTTCTATCCATACCCGCTGAAGAGCCTGCAACCCCGCGGAAGATATTACCACCACCTACAACAATTGAAATTTCCACTCCCAGACGATATACCTTAGCCACTTCTTCGGCCACATAGTGAATCATCTCCGGAGTGATGCCGAAGCCCTGATTACCCATCAGGGCTTCGCCGCTCAGCTTGATTAGAACCCGTTGAAATTCAGGTTTTTTATCCAAGACTTATTCTCCTATCTGGAAACGTGCAAATCTTTTGATCTGAATATTTTCTCCGATCTTGCCGATTGTTTCTTTCAGGACTTCTTCAATGGTTTTCTGGGGATCTTTGACATATTGCTGGCTCATGAGGCAGACTTCTTTGTAGAATTTTTCCACCTTGCCGTCTACAATCTTGTCAATGATGTTTTCGGGTTTGCCTTCTTCAAGCATCTGT
>JAKSAU010000329.1 GCA_022361535.1 Desulfobacterales bacterium | reverse complement strand
CCCCTGTCGCCGGCGTGAAAGGCCGGTGTCCTGGACCGGGCTAGACGATGGGGACGCGTATGGTGCCCAGGAACAGAATTGAACTGCTGACACGGGGATTTTCAGTCCCCTGCTCTACCGACTGAGCTACCTGGGCTCACAGGGCACAGGATTTAAATGAATTTTGCGTTTCTGTCAACGATTAATTGCAGTAGATGGAAAATTTTTAAAGAAAGGAAAAGCGGACGAGCCGGGATGGGCTATATGGGTAGTCTTTGTAACAGGCGTCATCTGTTTACAAGGATGAGGATTCCCGGCTCGTCCGTTTTTTGAATTATTCTATTTCAAAAGCGCGTTCTCCGTGGAGGGCATTGTCAAGACCGGCCAATTCATCATCTGGGTTTACCCTGAGGCCGCCAGTGATACCTTTAGTTATATAGACAACGATCAGTGTGGCCACAGCTGAAAATGCAATGGTGCCTACAATGGAAAGCAGTTGGGCGCCAACCTGTTTGGGGTTGCCGTAAAAAAGACCTGCCGCCCCTTCCGTAACCGTGGGGGATGCAAACAGCCCTGTAGCCACAGCACCCCAAATGCCGCACAGTCCATGGATGCCAAATGCGTCAAGAGAATCGTCATATCCCATTTTATGTTTGATAACAGCAACACCTACATATCCCAGGATTCCCGAGATAATACCAATGGCAAAGCCTCCGGCCAATGTAACGAAGCCTGCAGCCGGGGTAATGCCTACCAGGCCGGCAATAGCCCCCGAGGCCAGGCCCAAAAGGGTGGGTTTGCCTGCAACTTTCCATTCTGTAAACAACCATGCAAGACCACCCGTAGCCGCGGCGGTATTGGTAACCATGAACGCAGAAGCTGCTACGCCGTCAGCTGCAAGCTCGCTTCCGGCGTTGAACCCGAACCATCCGAACCAAAGCAGGCCTGCGCCAAGTGCGGTAAAGGTCACAGAAGAAGGGAACATGGCTTCTTTGCCATAACCGCGCCGTTTGCCAAGGATCAGAGCCAGGACCAGACCGGAAACACCGGCATTGATATGGACTACATTGCCGCCTGCAAAATCAAGGGCACCTATTTTATGCATCCAGCCGCCGCCCCATGCCCAATTGCAGACCGGGGTATATACAAAGGTAACCCAGAGTACGGTGAACACGATCCATGAGGAGAATTTCATCCGGTCTACGACAGACCCCAGGATAATCGCCACTGAAATGCAGGCAAAGGTCATTTGAAACAGGACAAAGATAAGTGTCGGGATGGTTCCGGATACGGAATTGACATCAATTCCGGATAAAAACATGTGACTCAGATTACCGATAAAAAGGCTGCTGCTTTCTCCGAATGCCAGTGAATACCCCCAGGCGACCCATACCACCGATGCCAGGCAATAGGCTACAAGTGTCATGGCAAAGGTGTTCAGCAGGTTTTTATACCGTGAAAGTCCGCCATAGAATAAAGCCAGCCCGGCTGGTGTCATCATCATTACCAGTGCAGTGGACATGGTTACCCAGGCTGTATCGCCTGTGTCTATGGTTCCTTCTCCGGCTATTGCCGGGGCAATGTTCAACAATAACATTCCAATGGCTATCACGAAGTGCTTCAGCATCATTTGATCCTTAAGTTTGGTTATAAATTAAAATTAACAAAATTGTTTTTACAAAGAGCAAATGCCATACCAAATTGCAGATTTTTGTTTTGTTGGTTATGTATCCATCTAAAATTATTCAGTTATTTTGAAGGGGAAAAGCACACTCTTTTGGGGCAAAGATAAAAACTAAATTTTAATTACAAAAATGTCTAGTTTGAATATGTTCAAAGATTCAAATTTGTAATTTTCTATAAAAACAATATAAATAATTCTAAATATAGCTGGTTTTTATGCAGTGTTTCATCAGGTTAAACAGTGTCCGGTCTTAACGCTGAGGTGAAATTACATATTTGTGG
>JAKSAU010001084.1 GCA_022361535.1 Desulfobacterales bacterium | reverse complement strand
TAGGTAGTTTAATTGTACAAAATATGTATTCTATTGCACACCATAACTTTTATTCTATATGAAAGAATTTACCTATTAAACGCATAAAATCTATTTGAACTGCTGATAGAAACTATATTGATTTAGGCATATTTTTTGCAATTTCAAAGTATGAATGATAATTGATCCAGATCCTTTTTAGTCCATCTTAAAAAAAACAAAATCGTTTGTTCTATTTGAACAAAGCTTAAAATCGCAACATAACATTTTTGAACTGCAGCAAAACGATTATGAGGGTTATACTGAAACTATGTAGTCTCCGCCTCAAAGATTTTTATCTTTGGGGCAACGAGAGTACCAATGAACAAAACGATATTTTATGTTGGTAAATCCATTTATTTTATTAAAATATACTTAAATAGGAGATGTTAAATGCCCAAACACCGACTAATTTTAATGGTGAGCATTTTATTCATCATTACTTCTATCTGCCCTCTTTACGCCACCACTATCTATGATCTTTATCCTGATGACAATTACGTAATAGGCCTAAACACAGATCGTATCGAAAGAAATATTGCAGTTGATGAATTATATGGAGAAGCTTTTCTGACACCATATCCTTCTCATGATGGTTTCGGGATCGCTAATGAAAATGAAAATTATTTTGATACAAGGTTTGTTTTGGAGGACATTGGCCCATGGACATTCACCTTCAATGTCACCAATACCGGGCTGTATACTTGGTCGGATTATCATTTTGAATTCTGGAATTCAGATTTCACAACCAGAATTCCCCTACTTCCTTTAGGCCCGCTTCCAACCAGCGATATTTATGCAAATGCTGCCCAAGAGGATGATTTTGTAGAGTATTGGGCACCTGGTTTGGTCGCCCCGGGTGCTACTGTCCAAATGAGTTTTGCAATTATTATTGATACTGTTGGGCAATTGGATATTGGTTTGCGACAGGTTGCTACTACCGTCCCGGAACCAACCACAACAATTTTGTTTGGAATAGGCCTATTAGGACTTGCTGGCATTTCCAGAAGAAAACTGTAAACACTCTTTTATTTGATTACCACACTTTAGCAGATGTATATGAAATCAAAGTTCCATACCCGGTCAAGTTATTAATTTGATTTTCAAAGGAGGCTTTTATGCAGAAAAATTTGTTCAGTTTATTTATCTCGCTATTCGTAATCGTATTGTTTTTAGGGTGTCAGAGTTCTAAGACTGCTGTTGTAACACCTGAGACTTTAGGGGCTGATGAATTGGAGGTTTACAACCTTTTCAAAGACGTTGAAAAAAACTGGGCTATGAAAAATTTTGATGGTGTATTTAAACACTATGCAGAAGATGGGGTTTTCACTGGTAAGAATAATACCCCAGCATCAAAAAATGATCTTTTAAAACTTTGTCAAGAAACCGGCGACACATGGAAAATAAGTAAAGTAGACCTTAAGAAATTATCTGTTGATGGTGAAAAAGCTTATGCTGAGGCTGTATTAAAAATAAAATTTGATGGTGGTGGAAAAAACCATAAAGAGAATTATGAACTTGAAAAAAGGAATGGAACATGGCTTGTCGTAAAGGAAATCAATCCTTAATTAAATAAAGCTAAGCGACCTAAAGGCAGACCAGATTATTTTGGTTTGCCTTTTAAACTATAGGTCCGACAAGGTAGCTATCTTAATTTACTTAGGAGTATTCGATTGATATCTCTTCACAAAGAAGATTTTCAAAAATCATCTTGATAAACCAAAAAAATATTAAGTCATCTACTATATGAAAATCCAAGAATAAACACCTGCTCCAGGAGAGTTTAAATTCAGCGTCAAGGTTCCCAACTCAATCACCCTTAAGAGTAAAGGCGGCATAATATTGTATAATCCTTTCCTTTTAAAAGGAAGTATTCAGAATCAATATAGTAGGTCATTTCAGAATTTCCGATTTAATTTAGCCACTAAAAAAGTAGCGGCTCCACATAAAAGTGCAGGGCTTTTTTTGACCCTGCACCTCGGTAATTAATCTTTTGTTCAGCCAGTTTTACTTTTTCCTTCTGCTCACCCCAGCAAGGCCCAGAAGACCAAGGCCGAATAAGGTCATTGTTGCTGGTTCGGGAACAGGGTCATGACCACTGCCATTTTCATCAGTATACTCCATTGTCAGCATCGGCATTCTATTATTGTCATTACCAACATCCACGCTGTAAAAAGATACGGAATGTGACACCCTATATGGGAAGATTCCATTTTCAGCTCTGAGATCCCAAAGTAAAAAACCGGCATCCTGCCCGTTGGCAAAAAATGATTGAACCTGTGCGGTGGTATCACTAACGATCGGGTTTACATCAG
>JAKSAU010000106.1 GCA_022361535.1 Desulfobacterales bacterium | reverse complement strand
TGTATCGATGCAAATTCTGCTGTGTAAAATCAGATCATCGCTTTAACAAACGGACACAGAACAGCATTTTGGATCAGATTTCAACCCTTAAAACACATTTTGGGGCAGAGATGGAGAATTACCATGCGCTTTATTTAGGAAATCATGATGCCCTTGCCGCAGGAGAACAGCAGATCTGTTTTGCCGCACAGGCAGCTTATGACGCATTTGGGTTCAAAACCCGCTCCGGGCAAAGACCCTTTTTATTTCTTTTCGCAAGCGTGGACGCGATATTAAAAGCAGACCAGTCACTGTTTGAGCAATTAAATCAACTGCTCTTTTATACCTATATCAATGTTGGATTTGAGTCCCTTGATTCAGATACACTCAAGCAAATCGGTAAACCAATTACCCCATCCCAGGTAAAACAGGCATTTGATAAATCACTTGAAGTCAATGCCATGTTTGACCATGTTGAAATCACAGGTAACTTCATCATCGGCCACAACATGCCGGAAAATCACAACGAATCTCTTTGCGATCTTTTACAAAACACACGTGTTGAAGGCAAACCCAAAGGGGCGATATACTTATCGCCATTGCAGGACAGTCCGAAAAAAAGAGAATTGCTGCCTCGTTTTTACAACATAAAAGAAAAGAGCGATCTACCCGTATTCATTTATCTAATTCAAAGGTTATAGGTTCTGACACATTTAGCTTTGGGCGATAGGCCTGCTTATCCTTAAGATACGGCATCAGGCGTGTTTTAATAAAAAATACAATAACCGCCTTTAAGGATAAGCGGCCGGTATATGGACATGCGATTTCCTTTGTTAACAACGCATACAGCCTAACACAAATCAAATAAAGCTTTATAATTTCGCGTAAACACTGTATGTTGTCCAAAAATTTCAGGAAATTAAATTACTATTTTGTAAATTTATAAATAAACTCACTGTGCGCAAGGAGTAGTGTATGAATTTATCCTCGATTAAATTCAAATTGTTGTTTGGTGGTTCTCTGTTAATCTTATTACCACTTATTGCTTCAGGATTTTTATCCTACAGCAAATCCCATGATGCCCTGCTTGACATCTCAATGCAGACGGCACAAGGTACTGCAAAAGACTTGGCAAGACTGACAGATAAAATTTTATCCAGCGAACTTCATCTTGCTGCATCAATGGCATCGGAAAAGGCATTCGTCGACATCGTCAAATCTGTCAACAAAAAGGGAGCCCAAGAAATTTCCGAAGAGATAAAAGAAACATTTAACGATATCAAAGGGCAGTTTTCCAAATTAGATCCCCACTACCAGGGAATCTTTTTGACTGGAAAGGACGGGGTCTTGTTTACAGGCATCCTTGACAGTGGAAAAGAATATAAAGGCTCGAACATCTCCACCCGTGGATATTTTAAACAGGCGCAGCAGACCAAGAAAGCTGTCATCAGCGAGATGGTACTTTCCAAGAGCACCGGCAAAAGAATCGTAGTTGCCTGTGCCCCCATCCTGTCTTCTGATAATGAATTTCAAGGGGCGCTTGGATTGGTTATCCGTGCAGAATACTTCACAACCTTGATTTCAGAGCGAAAAATAGGGGAAACAGGGTATGGGTACATGATTAACAAAAAAGGCATTATCATGGCCCATCCCAAAGACGATTTTATTCTGAAACTGGATGTCACCACGATTGATGCGATGAAAACTATCAATGATAGAATGATTGCCGGTGAATCAGGGGTTGAGCGATATACCTTCAAAGGCACTGATAAAATGGCCGGTTTTGCACCTGTATCTTTTAACGGATGGTCTATCTGTGCCACGCAAAACGAAGACGAGTTTTTGGCATCCTCTTTCCAGATACGAAATTTTAATTTGATCTTCATACTTGCTGCAGCCATCATCGCAATAACCTTTATAACATTATTATCCAAGTCCATTCTTACACCCATTGCCCAAGCGATCGACGGGCTAAAGGATATAGCAAAAGGACAGGGTGACCTTACCAAGCGTCTCGACGTAAAAACAAATGACGAAATCGGAGAACTCTCACACTGGTTCAATCAGTTTATTGAAAACCTTCAGAAGATGATCTTAAATATTTCAGGCACCAGTGAAACCATCCGGGAATCTTCGGTCGTTGTTCAAGGTTTAAATACAACAGTAAATGATAAGCTTGAAAACATATCAAAAAGCTTTGGCGTTGTTGCAGACTCCTGCACCCAAACAAGTGATAATATGAACAGCGTATCTGCGGCAATGGAGCAGGCCACGACAAGTGTTGATACGGTTGCCGCAGCAGCCGAGGAAATGAGCAGTTCTGTAGATGAAATTGCTAAAAATACTGCCAGCGCCCGTGAAACTACTGAAGAAACAGTTGCCATTGCTAAAAACATTTCTACGGAAGTGGAGAAATTAAGCCAGGCGACCGGAGAAATCGATCAGGTCACCTCCACCATCACCGATATATCCGAGCAAACCAATCTTCTGGCATTGAATGCAACCATTGAAGCAGCCAGGGCTGGAGATGCAGGTAAAGGGTTTGCTGTCGTTGCATCGGAAATCAAAACCTTGGCTCAGCAGACCTCAGACGCTACCTTGGAAATCAAATCTAAAATTGACAGTGTTCAGCAAGCCACCCAGACCACTGTTGAGAAAATAGCAGAAGTTACTAAGGTGATTGAAGAATCCAGCCAGGTTGTCAATTCAATTGCCTCGGCAGTTGAAGAACAATCTGCCGCCACCCAGGAGATCGCCTTGAACGCCAGCCAGACAGCAGCTGGTATCCAGGAGGTCAACCAGAAAGTAGCTGAGTCCAGTACCACACTGGATCAGGTCAACCAAGAGATTGTAACCGAGCAAAAAGCCATTGAGGATGTGGCCTTCTCAACAGTTGAGGCAGATATTAACTCAACCGAAATGACCGAGATGTCCAGTTCGCTTGAAGAACTGGCCGGCCGTTTTCATACAGGAGAGAAAAAGTTTAATATCGGAAAAATCAAAATTGCTCACCTTGGCTGGAGAACTACTTTGGAAGCTGTAATCCGGGGTGTGAAAGAAATGCAGCCTGAAGAAGTCGTCTCCCATAAAGACTGTGAACTTGGCAAATGGTACTTTGGGCCGGGCCAGGAACTTTCCTCCTATGAAGAGTTCAAGGAAATGGATGTGTGGCATGAAAAGGTTCACAGTATCGCAAGAGAGGTGGTCGCCTTGTGCGCTAAGGGACAGCAGGAAAAAGCAGCCCCCCTTTTAGATGACTTCAAAGAAGCCAGGGTGAATCTATTCAAACTACTGGATGCCATTTATGTAAAATAATATTAAACAAGTCACGGCTTGGCCTATGCCAGGCCGTGACTTAATCAGACCAAATCATTGCAACCTTTTAAGACAACTTCCAGACTAGTATCATCCAAACATCTGTGCACTGTGGTGCATTAATAAATATCCGGGCTCAAAACCAGGACTCAAAACTCTAAAATCCCCTATTACGATACTCCCCCATCTATTTCTTGCAAGGCTTGTTGGTTCATTATATAGTTCAGTTTCGATAAAATGAAGAGAACGCATATACTTGACTTTCCGTTCTTTTTATTGCTCAAAAACCAACAACCGTAGAGACCAAGATTGAGAAGCCATGCCTTCAATTATCCAAAACCGAAACTACTTTTTTATTGGTATTATTTCTATATGTATTTTGGCTGTGATGGGGTACTCGTTTTTTACAAGCCATGTCATGATCAATAAATACTCTCCTTTGGTGGACGCCACCATGGAAATCAAATTTGAGGCAACTACAGCCCACCTTTGGTTCGAAGAAAAAATTTCAGGGGACCGGTATGAAAGCTTTGAGTCCATAATTAGTCATATTGATGAAGCCATCTGGTATGCCAATGCCATGCTTGAAGGAGGAGAGAATCCGGAAGGAAAATTTTACAAATTAAAAGATCCGACGCTTAGAGATGGAATTAGTAAAAGTTTAAAGATGTTGGATGAGTTTAAAAAAATCACCCAAATCCGATATCAAGCTATTGAAACATCAGGAATCGGGACCCAGATAGATCAAAAATACGATGGTTTATTTAAAAATCTATTGAAACATGTCGACCAGGTTGAAACGCTATTACAGTCCAAAATCAGGAATGATTACGCAAATTATAAAACCATTCAAATTTTTCTATTAATTGTTGTTGCCTGCCTAAGTCTTTTTCTGCTCTATGTCCAATTTGACCATGATCGAACACTGATGAAAAAAATGCTTGAGTTGAATCAAGCAAAAAAACAAGCTGAAAAAAATGAAACATGGCTTAAGACCACGATGAACAGTATGGGAGATGCGGTCATAATAACCGATCATAGCGGACGAATTACTTATATGAATCCTGTAGCCACCTCTCTAACCGGTTGGTTACTTAAAGATGCTCGTGACAAGCACGTTACAGAAATCTTCCACATCATTAACGAATTCACAAAAGAACCTGTTGAAAACCCAATAAAAGAAGTGATCCAAAAAAATGTGGTTGTTGGATTGGCCAATCACACAGAATTGATTTCTAAAACAGGTGAGGTCTGGCCGATCTCAGACAGTGCAGCACCTATTTTCGATAATGAAAGAAACCTGCAAGGGGTGGTCATAGTATTTCATGAGATCACAGAGCAGAAAAAAGCGGAAGCTGAGAAGGAACGGTTAGAAAGCCACCTTCGCCAGGCATTGAAAATGGAGGCCATCGGTACTCTGGCTGGTGGTATTGCCCATGATTTTAATAATATTCTGGCCATGATTCTTGGTAATGCTGAACTGGCAAAGGATGAAATTCCAGAAGACAGTCTGGCAAATGATAACATTCAAGGCATCCTGAGTGCAGGTTTAAGGGCGAAAAATCTTGTACAGCAAATCCTTTCATTCAGCCGTCGAGAAGAGGTTAAAAAAGAACCTCTCAGCCTAACTGAAATGGTTCAAGATTGTATGCAATCACTTCACCAAACAATCCCTACATCAATTGAACAGGTCCTGTGTATTGATGAAAATATTCTATCAGAACAGAACGATATTATAATAATTTCAGATGTAACCCAGATTCATCAATTAATTCTAAATATTTGTGTTAATGCAGTACACGCAATGGATGAAAAAGGGAAACTGACAGTAGGTGTCGAACGGGTGACATTTGAGGATGAAAGGATTTGTGACCAAACCAAGATAAGGCCAGGCACTTATGGCCATCTTTTTATATCCGATACCGGCCCAGGAATTGATAAAAGGGTTCTCAAGCGTATATTTGACCCGTTTTACACAACGAAAGAAGTCGGCCAGGGATCCGGAATGGGACTTGCCGTTGTACACGGTATTGTGGAAGATCATGGTGGACAAATAGTTGTTGAAAGTTCCCCTGGCAAAGGTGCAAGTTTTCATATTTATTTTCCGGTGACAGATAAAAGACCTGCCATGATCACAAATGACGCAGGGCAAAGTATCGGTGGGCATGAGAAAATCTTGCTGGTTGACGATGAACCCAACCTATTGGATGTAGGAAAAAAGATGCTGACAAGGTATGGATACAACGTCACTGCAGAAAGTGATAGCTCCACAGCATTGCAAATGATCGAAAATGACAGTGAAAAGTTTGATTTGGTGATCACTGATCAGACGATGCCAAAAGTAACCGGATCTGAGCTAGCAGAAACAGTGTTACGAATCAGACCTGACTTACCTATAATATTGTGTACCGGCCATAGTACTAAGATAGATAAAACAAAGGCTAAAAAAATCGGTATCCGGGCTTTTGTAGCCAAGCCATTGCAAAAAAATGAACTACTTATGCTTATCCGCAAAGTTTTAGACAAAAAATAATTGGTACATTCGGGAATAACCATAAATTTCTTTGCAAGACTCCGCGTTTTAGTTTAAAAAATATACTGTAGATCTTAACATCCGTCTAAATTCAAATAAGGGAGATAGGTATTGAATCCGACAGACATTAATGATCCTGAATATTTCCATCGCGTAATTGATTGTCAGTTTGCTTGCCCGGCACATACCCTTGTACCGGAATACATCAGGCTGATTGCTGAAAAAAAATATGCAGAAGCGTACATGATCAACTGGTGGTCCAATGTGTTTCCGGGGATTTTAGGAAGGATCTGTGACCGTCCCTGTGAACCTGCTTGCAGAAGGGGCCGTGTTGAAGAAAAGGCTGTGGCCATCTGCCGTTTAAAACGGGTTTGTGCAGATAATAAAGGGGATGCAAAATTACCGTTCCCCAAAATTCCCAAAGAAAAAAACGGGAAAAAAGTTGCGCTTATCGGAGGCGGCCCTGCCTCCCTGACAGTGGCCCGGGATTTGATGCCCTTAGGGTATGAAGTGGATCTATACGATGACCAAAAGGCTGCTGGCGGATTTGTCAGAAGCCAGGTTCCCTCATTCAGGCTGCCGGAAAAAGTGTTAAATGAAGAGGTGAACACCATCCTGGACATGGGCGTCACCACCTATCTGAATACCTATATATCCAGTTTCAAGGATTTCCTAACCAAGGGATATGATGCCGTTTTTATCGGCACAGGAGCCCCCAGGGGACGCGACCTTGACCTGCCCGGCAGAAAAGAAGGAGACGCATCCATTCATGTGGGTATTGAGTGGCTGGCTGCAGTCCAGTATTTCCACATCAAAAAAGCGGGAAAAACAACACTTGTTATTGGCGGCGGCAATACCGCCATGGATTGCTGCAGGACAGCCCGCCGGCTAGGTGGAGATAATGTAAAAGTAATTATCCGCGGCTCCCAGGACAAAATGAAAGCCTCTCCATGGGAAATTGAAGATGCCCTGCATGAAGATATCCCCATTTTGGAATACCTGTCTCCCACAGAATTTGTGGTGGAAGACGGAAAACTAAAAGGTATGAACTTTACCCCCATGGATAAAGAGGGGGCAGACCCGGTATTTATCGCATGCGACGAGGTCCTGCTTGCCGTAGGACAGCAAAATGCATTTCCGTGGATTGAACCGGAATCCGGCATTAATTTTGACGACAGAGGGCGGCCCCAGGTGGATAAGCTTACTTTCCAGTCCAATCTGGAGCATGTGTTTTTCGGCGGGGATGCGGCGTTTGGCCCCCAGAATGTTATCACGGCCGTTGCCCATGGCCATGAAGCTGCCATTTCTATTGACCTTTATTGCCAGGGCAAAGATGTCAGGAAGCGCCCTGCCCCCATAAACAGTCTGATGGCTCAAAAAATGGGATTGCGCGACTGGGCGTATGACAATACCGTCACCGTGGACGAGCGCCAGGACGTTCCCATGCAGCCCAAGGTTAAATCCATTAAAGACAGGCTCATGGAAGTGGAACTTGGATTTGATATCAAGACGGGAAAAACAGAGGCCTTGCGATGCCTTAACTGCGATATTCAAACGGTTTTTTACGTGGAGGAATGCATTGAGTGCGATGCCTGTGTAGATGTTTGCCCCACGACCTGTATCAATTTCATTGAGAACGCGGATGAGGAGGAATTACGGGAACGGCTTGCCATACCGGCAAAAAACAAATCCCAGGATCTTTATGTATCTGATATCCTTCCCACAGGAAGGGTCATGGTCAAGGATGAAGATGTCTGCCTCCACTGCGGCTTGTGCGCAGAAAAATGCCCCACAACTGCCTGGGACATGCAAAAGTACACCTATAATCCCTCAAAGGCAGGTCAAAAATGAAGAAACTCACCAGTATAAATGATTTTGTAGTTCGGTTCGCGAATATCAATGGTTCCGGTTCTGCCAGTGCCAACAATCTTTTTGCCAAAGCTGTATTCCGGCTTGGCGTACCTGTCAGTCCTAAAAACATTTTTCCATCCAATATCCAGGGACTGCCCACCTGGTACGAAGTCCGGGTAAATGAAAACGGCTATCTGGGCCGCAGGGGCGGATATGATTTTGTGGTGGCTGTCAACGGCCAGACATTAAAGCAGGATTATGACGACCTTGCACCAGGGGGGTATTTTTTCTATGATGATGCCCGCCCTCTTCCCGAAGATTTTGACAGGGATGATATTACTTTGCTGCCCATGCCCCTGACAGGATTGAGCAACAGGGAAATCACAATTCCCAAGCTGCGGTCTCTTTTGAAAAATATTATTTATGTGGGTGCACTTGCCGCATTATTTGATATGGATTTTTCCATATTCACCGAATCCATCACCAAACAGTTCAGCAAAAAACCAAAACTTGCAGAACCCAATATCAAGGCCCTGGAGATCGGCTACAATTATGCATCTGAACATTTTAAAGGAGTTTGCGGGCTGTCTGTAAAAAAGAGTGATAAACTGACAGATCAAGTACTTATAGACGGTAATACCGCCACAGGCTTAGGGGCTGTATACGGCGGTGCCACCGTTGCCGGATGGTACCCCATTACCCCGTCCACCTCTGTGGTTGAAGCATATGACCGGCTCACCCGCCAATTAAGGATAGATGAAAACGGCAAACGCATGGCTGCAGTAATCCAAGCCGAAGACGAGCTGGCTGCCATGGGGATTGCCGTAGGCGGCGGTTGGAACGGTGCAAGGTCCTTTACTGCCACATCCGGGCCAGGCGTATCTTTGATGAATGAACTTTTAGGGCTGGCTTATTTTACTGAAATTCCCGTGGTCTTGGTCAATGTCCAGCGGGTCGGACCCAGCACGGGTATGCCTACCCGGACTCAGCAGTCAGATGTGCTTGCCTGCGCCTATGCATCCCACGGAGACACCAAGCATGTGTTGCTTTTCCCATGTGATCCCAAAGAATGCTTTGAAATGTCAGCCTTAAGTTTTGACCTGGCCGAAGCCCTCCAGACCCCTGTCATCATTATGAGCGACCTGGATCTTGGGATGAATGACCATATCTGTGAGCCGTTTGACTGGGATGATACAAAGACATACAACCGGGGCAAGCTATTAAATGCCGATCAGCTAGACGCCCTTGGTGATACCTGGGCCAAGGACTGGGGCAGGTACCTTGATACGGACAATGACGGGATCTGCTACAGGACACTTCCCGGCACCCACCCGGAAAGGGGTGCTTATTTTACACGGGGGTCCTCACATAATGAATATGCCAGTTACACCGAAGATAACGCAGCATATAAAAGGTGTATGGAACGATTGGCCCGCAAATGGGAAACAGCAAAAACAATGGTCCCTGAACCACAGGTGAGTATCAATGGCAAGGAAAACACAGAAGGGCTGATCTTTTTTGGGACTACCACCTATGCAGCCTTAGAGGCAGTTGATATGCTAAAAGCCGGCGGAACAAGCTTGAATACAATGCGTATCAAAAGCTTTCCTTTTACGGACTCAATTGCTGATTTTATAGAACACCATGACCGGGTTTATGTGACAGAGCAGAACAGGGACGGCCAGATGAGGTCCCTTTTGATCAATGAACTTGGAATTCCACCTGAAAAATTAGTGTCCGTTGCCCATATGGATGGTACACCGAGTGATGCCGCATCCATCTGCGAATTTGTGACCCAAATAAAAAAAGGAGGTGCCGCATGAGCCGCCGCCCTGTTTTCCGCCATCCGAACCTTCCGAAAAATGATCTTGGGTATACCCGTATGGATTATGAAGGCCTGGACTCAACTTTGTGCGCCGGGTGCGGCCATGATTCTATTTCCAATGCTATCATCCGGGCTTGCTTTGAGATGTCCATTGAACCCCACAGGGTTGCGAAACTTTCCGGCATCGGGTGTTCCTCAAAAACCCCGGCCTACTTTTTAAACAAATCACATGGATTCAATTCGGTCCATGGCCGCATGCCCTCTGTTGCAACCGGCGCTAATATGGCCAATAGGGACTTGCTTTATATCGGAGTTTCCGGTGACGGGGACACGGCTTCTATTGGTATGGGGCAGTTTGTGCACGCAGCGCGCAGAAACTTGAATATGGTTTATATTGTGATGAACAATGGATGCTACGGCTTGACCAAGGGCCAGGACTCTGCCACTGCTGACCGGGGATCAGCCTCTAAAAAAGGGTTGCCCAACCCGTTTGAAGCCATTGATTTATGCGAATCTGCGGTCCAGCTTGGTGCCGGGTTTGTTGCCAGGGGATTTTCCGGTGACAAGGCCCAACTGGTTCCCTTG
>JAKSAU010000111.1 GCA_022361535.1 Desulfobacterales bacterium | reverse complement strand
TCTCCGCCCAGGGTGACAATAACAACTTCACCGCCATTGGCTTCAATGAGCCTGACTGCCTCTTCAACACCGAATTCATCATAAGGGTTGGCAATGAACTTAATGTCCTTGTCGTCAAATGCAGTGTCGCCTGACAATTTGATGTTGGCTGCCGTATCAGGCACATGTTTTACGCATACAAATATTTTCATTATCTATATTCCTTAATTTCTTTTGACCTTTTCCAGCTTGCCTTAGTGCAGCTTAGCATTTGATCTTTTCATTTTTCGGGTCAAACATGGGTTTGAGGGAAACTTTGGCAGGGTAAACTTTACCTGCAATGTTGATTTCCCATTTGCCCGAATCAATGTATGCTTGGTCTACGGTTTCTCCGTCGCCGGTTTCAATCATGAACAGGCCGACTGCTCCGCCAAGGGTCCAGCAGTATGAGCCGGATCTGACATATCCTGCATTTTTACCGTCGCGTGTAATAACTTCAGCATGGAAAAGCAGGGGATCAGCATCTTTGACCAAAACTTGGGCAAGCCGTCTTTTCAAGGGGCCTTGGGCCAGTTTCTTTTCACAGGCTTCTTTGCCGATGAATCCGCCTTCTTTGTCCATTTTTACGCAGAAGCCAAGTCCCACTTCAAATGGATCGTCTGTATTGTCCATGTCATGGCCGTAATCCCTGTAGCCTTTTTCCATACGAAGGCTGCCAAGGGCCTTGAGACCGGCATGAACCAGGCCAAAGTCCTTGCCTGCTTCAACCAGACGGTCATAGACATGCAGGGCATGTTCGCAAGGGATATACAACTCGTAACCCAACTCACCCAGATAGGTTAATCGTACACAGAAGGCCCGGCCGTAGCCAATGCCGATTTCCTCGACATGGCGGTAGGGGAATACCTCATTGGACATATCCGCATCTGTTACTGCCTGCATCAGTTCACGGGATTTTGGGCCCTGGATATTGATCTGGGCGTATGCACTTGTCATGTCTGTGGCAAATGCATGGGCATCAGAAGGAATATTGCGTTCCAGCCAGGTTTGTGCATGACGGTGCATGGTATCTGTTACGACAACCATGAATTTTTCTTCGTTCAGCTTGGCAACGGTGAGGTCGGCTTCCAATTTTCCATTTGCATTGAGCCATGGGGTATAGGTGATCTGGCCAACAGGGCCGTTGACTTCGTTGGTGGAGATGTAATCCAGGACCTTGCCTGCATCACGTCCCTGGACCATGAACTTAGACATGAAAGACATGTCCATGAGGATGACGCCTTCCCTGGCAGCTTTGTGTTCTGCCTGCCAGTAGTCAAACCATTCTTCTTTGCCCCAGGAGTGCTTTTCAATCTCCGCTTTTTTGCCTTCAGGCGCAAACCAGTCCGCACCTTCCCATCCGGATACATCTTTAAAATATGCGCCCTGATCTTTCAGGCGGTCATAGATGGCACTCTTTTTGGCACCGCGGGCGGTTTCCATAGGTTTGAACGGATAGTGGCATTTATAGACTTTGCCAAGTGATTCCACAGTTCTGTGGGCGCGGTATTCCACGTTGTTCTGGTAAGTGTGGAGCCGATCCATGTTAAAGCCTGTGATGTCACATCCGGGATCGCCGTCAAGAATCCAGTGGGCCATCATCCGTCCCAGACCCGGACCCATGATGATACCAATGGAGTTCAGACCTGCGCATACAAAGTAGTTTTTCAGCTCAGGTGCTTCACCAATGATGGGGCCCAAGTCAGCGGTAAAACTTTCAGGTCCGCAGAAAAACTTTTTAATCCCCAGTTCCTGTGTGATGGGTACACGGGCCATTGCCTTTTCAAGGAAGGGGCCCATGCGGTCCCAATCCGGTTCGATTTCACCGAAAGAAAAGGTTTCAGGTACTTTTTTCAGTTTCCAAGGCGCGCATTCAGGTTCAAACAGCCCGATCATGAGCCCGCCGACCTCTTCACGGTAATACCCGTAATGAGACGGATCTTCCAATACCGGCATGTTCGGGGGAAGATTATCGATCTCTTCAGTGATCAGGTAGTAATGTTCGGTGGACTGGTTGGGGATATTAACACCAATAGCATTCCCCAACTGCCGTGCCCACATACCAGCACAGTTAACAACGATTTCAGCTTCAATGTCGCCTTTGTCTGTTTTAACGCCGGTGACTTTGCCGTTCTTCTTGGTCACTTCTGTCACAGGGGTTTTCTCAAAGATGGAAACGCCCTGCATCCTTGCGCCTTTGGCAAGAGCGATCGTGCCGTCAACCGGGTTGACCCGGCCGTCTTCTTTTACATAAAATCCAGCTTCAAGATCACTGGTTTCCGCCAGAGGAAACAAATCTTTAATCTCTTTGGGGCTGATTTCATGAACATCCACAC
>JAKSAU010000994.1 GCA_022361535.1 Desulfobacterales bacterium | reverse complement strand
TGTTGCAAGAGATCGCGTATCCGGTGATAGTTCAACTTCGGTGCATAGTCTTCATCAATCAAACCAGCACCATCCAACCAGATATACCGATCTGACAATCCCCACCAGGTAAAGGACACGACCGCCGGATGGCTGAAGCACAAACGCAACATCTGTTCGGTAAACTCCGCTTGCGTCGCCTTCGTCCAGGTTCCCTCACGCCAGTCCCCTGTGATTTCCTTCCCTGCCGATTGGGGATGGAATTCCGAGATATGGATGGGAAGATTCAACTGGGCATAAAGATCGAGCGTATCCAAGATATCCTGTGGTTTAAACCACTCCGTACGCGGATTGTGAGCTTGGATCCCAATCCCTTCAATGGGCGTCCCCCGCTCTTGCAACATCTTTACTAAACGAAAGAACGCCTCACGAATATCGCGATGGGCAATCTGACCAAACTCATTTAATAGGAGTGTCGCCTCCGGATCTGCCGCATGGGCCCAACGGAAACAACGATCCACCCACGTCGCCAAATCCTCCATCGCCTGAGCATCGTTCGGATCGAAGCGACAATTGGGATCCATCACACAGGCCCAAGGGCCCATATGAATGGGTTCATTCACCACATCCCAAATCGACACTCGTCCTTTAAAGGTCGTCACCATGTCACGAATACGGCGTTCCTGCGCAGCCTGCGCCTCTGGTAGCGACAAACTCTTGACCCATTCCGGTAGGTGATTCCGATATCCCCACGAGAGAGGATGTCCCTTGATCGGTAATCCCTCACGTTCACACCAAGCAAAGGCATTCTCTACCAAAGCCTGTTGTGTTTTACTCGGCTGAGGCTCATACGCTGCCCAATGCAGCGGGATCACAGCCATGTTATACAAATCACGAAACCGTCGTTGGAACAACTCAGGATCGTGCATCTGGCTCCACTTCCATGCCAGCGGATGCAGTGTATTGCCGACCTGAAATAGATGACGTTTATGTGTGAATCGAACCGAGGTATGAGCCAGCGGCTCCCCCCCCCCTTTTCGTAATACGACCTCAATCTCAGATTGTCGCACGCGCTCCGTACGTTTCGTTGCTTCAGCGAGGATCTCTCGTTCCGCTTCAGTACGATCAATGGCATTGGCTGTTAATAGAACGATGAATGGGAAAAACAGTGATACCCATAGCACTCGTTGTTGCATAAGTCACCCCTTCGTTATCATGACATGGCGGGTGCGAACCTAAAAGAAATGCTACTCCCCGCGTACTTGTACTACAACCCGTCTGTGACGTGGTCCATCGAACTCGC
>JAKSAU010000962.1 GCA_022361535.1 Desulfobacterales bacterium | reverse complement strand
GCAGTATTGTCAGGTGGAGCAGCCTGCTCCTGATGTGATCTGGCGTGCAAACTTCTATAAATGTGCAGATGAGAGTTCTCATCCCCACTGGCTGACCTGGGCAAAGGTTGATTCTCCTGTACCTGATTTCCACAGGCCTGATTCTTTCGGAGAAATCAGATTTACTTAACCTGCTTGTTTGATCTAATTATTTAAGGGAATAATAAGGGCGCGTTTCAAAAGACAACGCGCCCTTATTGTTTTTATATGCGTTTAGAAAATCATCCCATGGACATAATGGAATCACCCAATGCTTTTTCCTTATCGACTGGCTCTTCAAAAAGGCAGCTTAAAATAAGCATATCATCATCTTTTTCAGATTTGACTGAATAAGGCAGTTTGTTGAACAGGCGGATCATACCTTTGTTCTGAGGGGATGTGTAGGCGATAAGGCCTTTAATATCATTGTCTTTTGCTGCCCTGGCAAGTTTTTCCTGGAGGATGTTGGCAATGCCCATACCCTGATATTCCCTGGATACGGAGTATGCCACTTCAGCCATGTTGATGATGGTGTTCCTGAAGTATTCACCCACGGCTATTATTTTTTCAAATCCAAGCTCACCAATAGTGGCCACAATGGTCAGATCGTTAACATAATCGATTTCATAGGTGGTTTCGATCTGGTCATGGACAAAGCTTTTTTTCTCATGGAAGAACCGTGACACGATATCCCCGCGGTTCATTGTATAGTAGTGCTCTTGAACACCTCTTTCGTCCACGGGTTTAGCAGGTCTGAAAGTAATGGGTACTTCGTTGATGACGATCGTTTCTTCATACTTGAGGGGGTAGACCCCTTTGATCGCCTGCTTGAATTTGCGTTCCCTGTCAATGAGATCAAGTTCTTTGGCCTTTGCAAAAAGTTCGTCCCTGAAGTCCGGGTGGGAAATGGAAACCAGGGCCATGGCTCTTTCCTGTAGTGTTTTACCAAAAAGGTTGACCACACCGTACTCTGTTGCCACAAACTGAACATCTCCCCTGGGAACGACAACGGCTTTATCGTCGAGTGTGGGAATAATACGGCTTTTTCTTCCATGATCAGAGGTAGAAGCCATCATTAGAATTGATTTGCCGCCTTCGGCCATGGCTGCACCCCGGGTAAAGTCCAAAAGGCCGTTAATGCCAGTGTAATTGTTAAAGGGCAGGGCGTCGGCAGCCACCTGTCCGGTAAGGTCAATGGCAACTGCTGTATTCAAGGTCACCATTTTATTGTGGCGGCTGATAATCCCTGGGTTGTTAATGTAGTCTGAAGGGTGAAATTCAATGGATGGATTGTCGTCCAGAAATTCATATAGCAAATTAGAGCCTACAGCAGAGCCGGCCACAAGTTTCCCGTTGTTGAACCCTTTTTTCTTGTTTGTAACAACCCCTAAAGAGAAAAGGCGCATCATGGAGTCTGACAGATACTGGGAATGGATACCCAAATCATTTTTCGCGGCCAGTGCAACCATGGTGGCTTCCTGGGTAACCCCTAAACTGGTCTGGATGGTGGATCCGTCATCGATAAGTCTTGATATGTGCCTGGCTATAATATTGGCGGTTTCAAGTTCAGGCAATGGTTTTATCGTTAACAGTTCTTCCTCATGTTCGACTATATGATCCACATCATTGACATGAATAAAGCTTCTGCCCAGCACCCGTGGCATATTAGGGTTGATCTGGCATATGACTATGTCTGCAGTTTCACAGGCTGCAAGGTTGATATCCACAGATACGCCAAGGCTCATCCAGCCGAAGTCATCCGGAGGCGATGCCTGGATCAGGGCTGCATTCAGTGGCATAAGGCCGGATTTAAACAAATCAGGAATCTGGGACAGGTTGGCCGGTGTAATAAAACGCTGGTTTTTGCGGATAATGCTTGGTGCACCGGAACCCAGATAAAATGACCGAATATTAAACTGCTGCGAATGGGACCGGTTTGCAATAAGGGTCAAAGGACCGCTTTCAATACTTAACAGCCGAACGATTTCAAGATCGGTAAACCGAGAGGAAATTGCGGATAATTCATTTACCAGGTGTTGGGGCTCTCCGCAAGAAGATCCGATAAACACCCGTTGTCCGGGCCGAATATGCTGAAGGGCGTCCTGGGCACTGCAAAGTTTTTCTACGTAAGAGTCTGCCCAATAGGTTGCTTTGGTCATATATGTTTCTCCCGTGGTTTTTGTCCAATATCATAGTAGAAAAAAGTGGGGTTGTGAATATAAAAGAGAGAATATCTAGTTAAAACCAAAATAAATAAATTAGCATTCCCCAATCTTTTCCTTGAGATTTTTCCAGGTTTCCTGTAAATATCCATCCTGTTATACAGTTAATGAATGGTATTCAAAAAATAATGAGGTGAGAATGGGCATATATGAACGAAAACAAAGGGAAAAAGAGCGGAGACGTCAGGAAATTCTTTCCGCAGCCCGCTCGGTGTTTTCAAAAAAAGGGTTTAACAGTGCAACCATGGAGGAGATTGCCTCCAACGCAGAACTGAGTCCTGGAACCCTTTACCTGTATTTTAAAAACAAAGAAGAACTTCATACATCTTTATCCATTGATATTTTGGCCCATCTTGGCGCTGAAATCAGTAAAGTCGTGGAATTGGATATCTCAGTAGAAGACAAGATCGGACGATTTCGTGATGTGTTTATCGATGTTTACGAGTATGACTCAAGTATCCTGATTAATTTGTTTCATCTTCAGTCAGGCGAAACCCTTCACAACCTGTCCGAAGAGGTTATGCAGGAACTTAAAAAGTACTCTACCCGGGCTCACAGGGCAATCATTGCCGTGGTTGATGAAGGGATCCAAAAAGGTCTTTTTGTAGAAGAGCATCCAGTGGCCCTAGCAGATGTGCTCTGGGCCACTTATGCCGGTGTTGTTTTATGGGTAGATTCCAAGCGTTTGTTAAACGACGAAAAGGACTTTGTCAAACCAACGCTTAAAATCGCATTTGACATGATTATTAAAGGATTGAAAAAAGACTGATCCTATTTACATAATCTGTGTATGGTCTGGGCATGCCACTCTCCTCTGCCGGAGAAAGTTGGTATGCCCTTTTCTTTTAAATAATCTGCGATGATGGCAAATGTTGCGCCCTGATCCCTCATATTGTTGATGATGGACAGGATGTCATCTTTTGTGTAATGGGTGCCGGAAGCATAGCTGGCTGTGGCTCTTGGCGGCATTTCTGAAGGGCTGCTTTTTGCCAGAAGATCCCCTATATTTTCAAAGAAATCTGCCAATGCATTATGCTGGCGAATTTGCGATTCCATAACCATCTCATTGATGGTAGCCAGCTTTTCAACCTGCTTGACCAGATTGGTTGTATTGTCCATGATCACGGGCAGCATATCACCCAGCTCCCTGGCCAGATCATCCATTGCCTGTGAAGGCTGCCGCTGCATGGGTGGCGTTCTTCTATCGCTGAGCATTCGGCGTTCAGTCTGGGGATAATAGTTACCTTCCATAGGTTTTATGGGTTTTCTGGGTGGGGGGGTCTCCTTTTTATGGGAGCTTCTCAAATTTCTTAAAAAATCGCTCATGACCATTTCCTCCGGGTCTGTTAAAGATTATAGACAGATGCCCTATTATGGTTTCTGAACCAACGAATTTAACGGATTGAACATCATTTAGAATATGAAGCATGGTAATATATTCATTTACGTCAAGTCAAGTCCGGGACGATTTAATTCTGTCTGTGTTGAAATTTAGGGGTGTTTTTTTAAGGCAACACTGTAAAACATGCTACTCTTCTACCATAATTTCGCAGAAAAAGTCAAAACATTTGTCGGCATTGCCTTACCTGGAAAGGACGACCGACATCGCATAAACAGTATGGTCTGAGCTGTTGCCTCTTCAATATGTTAAACGAATAACATTCCCGGTATCCGGTGACCTCATGGGGTTTACCGGATACCGGGACATATATTTACGACGCTTTCAATTGGTTCTCTTTTTCCCGGCAGGCGATGATATCTTCAACAGTCAGGACTGGAAAATCATGTTTTTCTGCAAAGGCAATGGCTTGGGGTAACCTTGCCATTGTACCATCAGGATTGGTTAATTCGCACAACACACCGTATGGCGGCAGTCCTGCAAGAGTCATTAAATCGACAGTGGACTCTGTGTGTCCGTCGCGCTCCAATACGCCACCAGGCCTGGCTCTAAGAGGAAATACATGTCCGGGCCGGTTTAGGTCTTGCGGTGCTGCATTCTCTGAGATAGCAGCTTGCACGGTTGTAACCCTGTCTTTGGCTGATACACCGGTCGTGACACCGGAAGACGCTTCAATTGATACGGTAAATGCGGTTTGATATGGGCTTGAATTATTTTGAACCATCGGAGGAAGCCCTAGTGCTTCTGCTTTACTATGGGGTAAGCATAAACAAACGATTCCACTGCATTCTCTGATGAGCATTGCCATTTGTGCGGTTGTAAGGGAGTGGGCAGAAAATATCAGGTCCACCTCATTTTCCCTGTCTTCATTGTCAGCAACAAGAACGCCTTTGCCTTGTTGCAGGGCCGCTATTCCAGCAGCCAGTCTTTGTTTTGGATTTCCGAATCGGGTTAATAGATTCTGATTCATGAGTCAGCTCCTTGCAATTATAAATTAAACATGAATCAGGGCAATGGGAATTAGCAGGCAGGAACAGACAATCTGATATACATGCATTTTTACATGCACACACAGATGCCTGATCTACACATTCTCTTCCATCCGGACTATGACCGTCGGCTCTGGAGTCTCACCAGATCTGCTGACCTTTAACCAGCATTGGGTAAAGCGCTCGCGGGCTTCCCTGGTATTAGGGTTACCGCCGGTGGGGAATTCCACCCCGCCCTGAGAACAAAGACGTCTTACCCCAGGGTGCCGGCAAAGTCAACGCTTGAATAACGTTAATGCAATTTTTTAGGTTGATTCGCCACCGTCGAACCGCTACAATTGTTTAATATTCAACAATCGCAAGAAACCAACTCAAATATCTTTTCTATAAACGGAGGGTTAAATGACCTCAGAAATGAATCAAGGGTTCCAAGACCGTGAGGAAAAACGTTATGTCGCTGAAGGAGAAATGAAATATGTTTTCTCAATGCTCGGCGATACCATCGCAAAAGATCAGGGCTATGAGGACTTAAGGGGGATGGAAGCCGTATACCGGTACCTAATTGACAAATATCACTGGTTGCCCCATCAAGTCAGAAGCTTATCTGTTGAAGACCTTTCATTGTTGCTTGACGGATATAGAAAGCCTGAAAGTCCGGATGTTTGTGAAGAGTAAGCTGTTTAAAACTATTTTAAAATAAAGCAAATCTGCTTGAATGGCCTGGGGGGTATAAAACTCCAGGCCTTTTTTTATTCATAGTAATTTAATAATAGAATTATTTTAAATTTTCATTGAAATATATTTAAAATATATTGTAGGTTGTTAGGAATACAAATCAATTAATAAGGGGAAATATGAAGCAGAAATCAAAATCTGACAAAATCACAAAGCAGCCCCTTGCTGTGACTGCCTATGAGACAATTCTCCAGCGAATTATTTGCTTGGAATACCAGCCAAGTCAGCATTTGGAAGAAGGTCAGCTAATGGATGACCTGGGTATCGGGCGAACGCCGATACGAGAAGCTCTGGTTCGCCTCCAGGGGGAAAAAATGGTAGAATCCCATCCTAACAAAGGCGTTATTGTCCGGCCGATTACCCTTCAGAATACCAAAGCCATGTTTGAGTCCATGAGTATTTTCGAATACGGGGTTGCAGAGATTGCCATGACTAAAAATTGCAGTATTGCCGCCCAAAAACTGAAAGAGGACAATAAAGCGATTCAAAAAGCTGTGAATGAAGGGGATTTGCTTGGCATGGTTGAAGCCAATCACCAATTCCATATGGATTTTGCCAAAGCATCTCAAAACGAGTTTTTAATACGGGCCACCCATGATGTGCGAAGCGAAGCCAAGCGGCTTTCATACTTATCCTACAATACCATCATCGGTCCGGATCAAAGCCTTGAAAACCATTATGCCAGTGTCATCAAAGAACACGAGAAAATTATATCCTGCTTGGAAAACAAAGATCTTCAGGGATTAAAAGAGCTAATACAACATCATATTGATACGTTCAGGGACAGAATTGTCAGATTCATGGTGTCCTGAAAAGTTTAAAATAAAGGGAGAGTTATGAAAACCATTGATTTGAATTGTGACATGGGTGAAAGCTTTGGAAACTATTCCATTGGTATGGATGATCAAGTCATGCCTTTCATTTCATCCGCAAATATTGCCTGTGGCTGGCATGCAGGCGATCCCATGGTTATGGATGCGACTATTCGATGCGCTATAGCCAATGGAGTGATGCCCGGTGCCCATCCAGGTTACCCCGATCTTATGGGGTTTGGACGCCGCCATATGACACTGACACCTGATGAAATCACCCAGTACCTGATCTACCAGATCGGTGCGCTCCAAGCTTTTTGCACTGTTCACAAAGTAACGCTTCAGCACGTTAAACCCCATGGTGCCCTTTATTTGGATGCTGTAGAAAATCCGGATATAGCAGGCGCTGTTGCCAAAGCAATCCTGCAGCTGGATCCGGATTTGCGTTTTGTCGCCTTGGCCGGGAAAAAAGGAGAAACCATGCGCCAGATGGGAGAAGAATTTGGGCTAAAGGTTGTTTTTGAAGCATTTCCCGACCGTGCTTATACACCTGAAGGAACCCTTGTGCCAAGAAAGGAACCTGGTGCCGTGATAAGTGATCCTGATGAGGTGGCAAAACGTGCCCTTGATATGGCCCGGGGATTTGTTATTGCCAGTAACGGATCCAAAATTGATTTGGATGTTCAGACACTTTGTGTTCACGGGGATAATCAAAAAGCTTTGAATCTTGTTAAGAAAATACGCGCCACTCTTGAAGCCGAAGGTATAACCATTGCGTCTATGGTCCACCACTCTTGAATCTTGAGTAATTAATTTACGTTTTTTAGAGGTTGGTTGGCTTGTTTGTTTGAAATAATATTTTGAATATACTTGACTTTTTTTTAAAATATATGACAAGTATATTTTAAATACACAAAAAATTAAGAAGAATTAGTTTAAAAGAGATTTGGGATAAGCTAAGGAAATGACAATAAAAAAAGAGATACTTTATCCCTCGCCCCGTTTTCGGTTTGCCGGAGACAGGGGACTTCTCATGGTGTTTGGAGATGTCATTGATCCTGTAGTCAACGCAAGGATACGGGCCATGGCCAACCGTCTTGAATCTGAATGCCTTCAAGGGGTTGAGGAAATTATTCCCACCTATTGTGCCCTAATCCTTATCTATGAACCCCTTGAAACAACTCCAGATGTCTTGATTCCAATACTGTCATCTTTGAATTCAGATCTTGAAACCATTGATCTGCCTGATCCGGATGTTGTGGAACTACCGGTTTGTTATCATGAGAGCTTGGGGCCGGATCTGGCCCATGTGGCTGAAATAAACGGCCTGACTTCACAGGAAGTGATTGAAATTCATACCCAGCCTTTATATCCCATTTATATGATCGGGTTTACCCCGGGATTTCCATATCTTGGAGGATTGCCTGAAGCGATCCATACCCCAAGGCTGAAATCGCCGCGTACAAGGGTAGCAGCAGGATCTGTCGGTATCGCAAACAACCAGACCGGTATCTACCCTATTGACAGCCCTGGCGGATGGCAGCTTATTGGACGGTGTCCTGTTAAGCTTTTTGACCCTGAAAGGGAAAATCCTATCCTTTTAAAAGCAGGTGATCGCCTGAAGTTCATATCTATTTCACTGGAACGGTTTCATGAGATCTCGGAGGCAGGGTCATGAAAGCGCTTAAGATCATTCAACCGGGGCCTTTTACCACTGTTCAAGACAGAGGCCGGTTTGGGTTCCAGCAGTTCGGTGTACCGCCTTGCGGCATGATGGACAGGTGGGCAGGTGATATTGCCAATCTTTTGGTTGGTAATGAACCGGATGCAGCATTAATTGAATTGACTGTCATGGGTGGACGAATGGAAGTTCTGGATGAGTTTGATTTTGCGGTTACCGGAGCGGACATGGGATTATCCATCAATGGTGTCTCTTGTAAGAACTGGATGTCGCACAGGGTGGCTCCCGGGGATACAATTCAACTTGGACCGGTTCAGACCGGATGCCGGTCGTACCTTGCAATAACCGGCGGAATTGATGTGCCTGTGGTTATGAACAGCAGGTCATCCTATATCGGAGCTAAAATCGGTGGGATGCAGGGCAGGGTGATCCAGCCAAATGATATTTTGGAACGCAGGCCACAAGCTCTGCTGAAAAATGCTTTAGCCCTGCCGGAAGATAAGATTCCGGTATATCCTTCTACAATTACATTGCGGGCGATTCCAGGTCCGCAGGACAGTTTCTTTGGCGATGGTATGGAAACATTTTTTAATTGCGTTTACACGGTGACGCCCAATGCCGACCGCATGGGGTATCGCCTTGAGGGACCTGTGGTCAAAAGAAAACAAGGCATGCCAAAAAGCATTATTTCAGAGCCAAGTCTTCCGGGCGGCGTGCAAATACCAGAAGATGGCCAGCCTATTATTCTGTTGGCAGAACAAACAGTCGGAGGGTATGCGAAAATTGCCACAGTGATATCCTCGGATTTACCTAAACTTGCCCAGGCAGTCCCGGGGAATACGATTCGGTTTGAACCTGTAACCCTGGAACAGGCACACCGTATTTACCGTGATCGGCATGACCGGTTCAAAGCATTAGAAACTGCTGATTTAGGTGTGAAAACGCCTGCAGCTATGGGAAAGGATTTTTTTAATCATCCGGTTTTCAGGGAGCGGATGGAAAAATATATGATTCAGATTTAGCAAAGTAAAAATACCCGGAACCAGCATGGTTGGAATTCGGGGCGAATTTTAATCTAAGTATAAAGGAGAGTTTGTTTTGAAAACGATTAAACAGATTTTGATCAGCATCATGATTATCCTGGTTTGCGCCTGTCCGTCATGGGCGGGAAAAACTATGAAACTGGATTTAAACGCCATATACGGATCCACCAGTTTCCACACCATGGGAGCCATGGATTTTGCAGCCTTGGCCAAGACCTATTC
>JAKSAU010001150.1 GCA_022361535.1 Desulfobacterales bacterium | reverse complement strand
TGAAGTTGTCCAAGCTTATGAAAAAATGATAAAATCTCCTTTCTATTTACAATCTGCGTACCATGTGCAAATCACAACTTACGATATTATGTATTAGATCAATCTATAATTTTCAATAAAAATATGTAAAAAATATCATAAAAATTCAGTTTTTAGCTCTTTGTAAACTCCACTAACGAAAAACGGATTGTCCTAAATAAAAAGCAAGTGATGACATGGAAAAATATGACTTTTACCAGAAATTATGCTAGGAATCATTAAGGTCTTCAATTAGAAAGGTGTCCGGACAGATTTCCCCTATACTATTTTATTATCCATTTGAAATAGTAATGGATTTTTAACACAAAATTTACTATGAATTTATTTTAAATAACAGTGCGGAGCTATGCTTAAAAACCCTGCTATTTTCTCAATTCCAATGTTATTCAAGACAACATGTTGGCATAGTCCCTGTCGTTATAATTCGCTGTGGCATACTGTCTGAGCCCATATCCACTTCTGAATGCCTCAAAACTGTGTAGAAAGTATAGGCGTTTGTCATCAAACCTCGTTGTATATGCAAAAGCACTGTTACGGGAATTTCTCCAGCCCCTATTATTGCTCTAAAAATCACAACATCAAACCCAAAAACCAACCCGATTTTCTTTTGATACCTTGCTACTTTTAATTGTTTCTTACCTTTTCTATCAGATATTAGATATCCGACAAGATCCTGCCGGACAATTATAGAAGACTGCCCCTTTCCCATACCACCATGTATGTTTAGAATGCAGGCCATCCGATCTAAACTAAATTTCATACAGGAATCTTTTTCAAGCATACCGAAAAAAACAGAGGTTCATTAAAGACATAATTTATATGAAAAATGCTGCCTTTTGTTCAATGGCAGAATAGAGCAAAAATATCCGTTTTGTTTATCAGTTAGATGAGCTTGTTAAACTACCAGCGCCTGTAAACAAGGGTGACTACATAATCTCATCGATAAGGGATTAAAAATTTAACTTAGACTACATTTTGTCAATAACATCAACAACAAAGGACTAACATGATACTTGAATCATTAGATATTATGATTTCACTGGGGGTTATTTTTTTGGTTCTTAGCATGGTACAAAAATATGTCATGAGTTTGTTCAAGCGATCTTTGAAAACAAAAGCAAAAGTAGTCTCCAAAGAGATGAAAGTTTTTATCGGGGAATATACATCTCAATACCTTGAGCTTTACGCAAAAAAAAAGTCCAAACACCTTAATCTGCTTGAAAAAAACAGAATGATAGGCAGCAGCAAAGGTCTAAGACTTTTGAGTCCGAATGAACTTAAAGAAGTGACAAACGAACTTAAAGAATACTTAGAGGGTAAAACGCCAGACCAAATAAAACGCGATTTGGGTCAAACTGAAATTACCACTGATATGGTTGACAAACTTGAACAAGTCAAAACTCATCTAAAACTGCTGCCGACTAAGATTGAAACTGTTTATGATAATACCCTGAGAAAAATAGAAGAAGACTATACGCATAATATGCGCCGGTGGACATTTTATATCGCCTTGATCTTAACTGTCATTATAAATGCAAACTTTTTTGACATTTACAAGAATATTTCTACAAACAGCCTGGTTAGAGATAAGCTGGTCCACAACGCAGATGAGGTCATGGACAGACTCAAGAAAGTAGAGAACGATATAGCCTCCAAGTTTATAGATCAGGAAGCTAAGATTGACATACAGGAGGAGATTGAAGACGTAAAAAAAAAGATTAGCTCCATTACCGGCAGCCTGCCAGAGAACAGTAACTATTTTGGATGGGCAGACGGTGATTTCTATGCAATGTTTAAAAGTGCACCGACATTTTTTAGCAAAGTATGCGGATTTATCATCTCAGCATTGCTGATCAGTTTTGGTGCCCCATTCTGGCACGATTACCTAAAAACGTTCATCGGTATCAGAAAGGTAGTTGCCGGGGGCAAAGACAAAAATGAGAATACGAATACGACGCCCTCTACCTCAGAGAACGTTAGCAAACTTCCGTAACCCGCCTCATCTATGAAATATCTTAATAGAGGTTCTTCTGAAGCGAAAAGACAAATCAAAATCTTAGGAGTATAACATTATGGACATCACCAAAAAACTACTCACTAATCTTGGCGTTTCCGACGCAAATGCATCTAAGTACACCAACACTTTGGATGACCTCTTCGAGGAATATGCAATCAATACAAAACTTCGAGCCGCTCATTTCCTTGCTCAGGTACTCCATGAATCTTCACGTATGGCACGAGTTGAAGAGAACCTTAACTATTCCAAGACTGGTTTACTCAAGGTGTTCCGCAAATACTTTACCGAAGCTCAAGCGACAGAGTACGCGAGAAAGCCCGTGCAGATTGCGAATAGAGTTTATGCGAACCGGAATGGAAACGGAGACGAAACCAGTGGTGACGGTTGGAACTACAGAGGCAGGGGGCTTATTCAGTTAACAGGAAAAACAAATTACCATAATTTCAGCCAATGGCTCGGAGAAGATGTTGTCTCTGATCCGGACAAAGTTGCGAAAGATTATCCGGTCCATTCCGCTATTTACTACTGGGCAAAAAACGACCTCAACGCCCTTGCTGATCAGGATAATATCAATACAATAACCAAACGCATCAACGGAGGTTACAATGGACTGCAAGACCGGGTTGAACTGTTAGAAATCGTCAAAACTGCATTGCCGGAGGATGATAACGCAACATTTTCCGATCCCCCAGGAATACAAGCGGCAAGGCCTCTGGGTATATTACTTTCAGAGCACCCACAACTTAAAACTTATCAGGACCTGATCAATTTTTTCTATAGGATGAGTGACCGAAGCTTTCCTGGTGCTACCCGAATGGCCAAGCGGTACGGGTTAGATATGGACCTGCTTGTCCGTGACCGTTCCGCTGTTGTTGAGCGCCTGCTTTTTGACCCTGAAGCGCCTTCGGTTCCATATCGGCCGGGTGAAATAACAAGTCACCCGACACCTCCGGGTGATGCCGATCTTCATTCGGCTAAAACCAGGTCTATAAAAATATTGGTAGACCTTGCCTTAGGCGAGGTGGGAACTCGTGAAGTCGGAGGCAATAACATGGGAGAGGAGATCGTCGAATACCAACGTGCAAGCTGGTTAAATCCCGGCCCATGGCCCTGGTGTGCAGCGTTTACATGCTGGATACTCAGAGAATGGTGGGAGGACGCTGAAACACGGGCAGTTCTGGGAATACCAACACTCGAAAAGGCCGAAAAAATTCGCTGTAAAGATGCCAGCGCCTTTGGGTGGGAAAAATGGGCAAACAAACACGGGTATCAGATACTGCCGGAGACTGAACTGGCAAAGGCCGGAGATTTCGTGGTTTTTGATTTCTCGCATATAGGGCTTGTGGTTGCCGATCAAGTAAACCATCAAGAAGACATCCAGACCGTAGAAGGCAACACCAACGGACGCGGAGAACGAGACAGTACAAGCGGAGACGGCGTCTGGAGAAAAAAACGCAACCCCAGCCTGACTAAAAGTTATATCCGAATCCTTGCATGAGGGCCTACAATTATATTGGAAATCAACGCCTTTAACAGAATTGAGAGAAGATTAAAATGAAACGAAACCTTATAATCTGCTGTGATGGTACAGGCAACGAAATCAAAGATAATCAGTCCAATGTCTTAAAATTTTACCGGTTGATAAAAAAAGACGACACTCAAATTGGCTTTTATGATCCGGGGGTAGGGACCATTAGCGACAGCAATGCCTGGGCTCGGTTTAAAAATAAAGCCAAAGGGGTATTCGGCCTTGCTACGGGTTACGGCTTAGATACCAATATCCTGGAAGCATATCGGTTTTTAACGAGGAATTATAAGGATGGGGATCAGATATACCTACTTGGGTTCAGCAGAGGGGCATATACAGTACGTGTGCTTGCGGGCTTCATTTACATGGTTGGACTGCTGAACAAACATAACGAAAATCTCTTTGAATATGCGCTCACTGCATATAAACAGGCTAGCAACAAGGATGACCTATCAATAGCGTGGCGGTTCCAGGAAGTAATGGACACAAAGCGGGTCACAATACACTTCATGGGATGCTGGGACACAGTAGGGTCAGTTATTATACCCCGACCGGACCGTTTATATCTGCCCTCTATAGAGACATTGCCTTATACCCTTCAAAATACATGTGTCAAAGTTTTTCGCCATGCAATGGCAATTGATGAACGACGACGGATGTTTCGCCTGATGCCGTGGAAGGAAGGTGGGAAATATAAATCTAACCCATTTGTCAAAGAAGAAAATGCCCAGGAACAGGATATCAAGCAAATTTGGTTTTCAGGGGTTTACTCAGATATTGGCGGCGGGTACCCGGAGACAGAAAGCGGTGCAGCAAAGATACCGCTAAAATGGATGGTAGATGAAGCAAGCACACATGGAATTGTTTTCAGGGAGAATATGGTTAAACGACTGGTTGACGGGGAAAACCCAAAGAACAGTACTCGCCAATATGTCTCACCTGGCCCGAATGCCGATCTTCACGACTCCATGACGCCGGTATGGGCATTATTCGAAATGCTACCCAAATCCATACGACGAAAAGAATGGAAAAAGCGAAAATCCTTTTTCGGCTTTTACCTGCCAAAGGCTGAACCCAGGACGATAAAAGCAGATGCAGACATTCACCCCTCTGTTTTTAAGCGTTCTACATATGCCAAAAACAAACCGTACCGGCCAGTTAATATTAACAACAAAACAGGCTCGTAAAATATCATGAAATCAAACTTTACTGGTCCTATCAATGTTTGTGGTATTCTAAAAAAGTCGTTTTAGCGTATCTGATCTATTGAGCATTCAACTCTAATTGACATTTCTAAATTCAAGATCAACCAATGATAAAAATGAAAACAAAAAATATATTTAGAACACAAATTACTATTCTTTTGGAGGGAGCATCAAAATGAAGAACCTGTTTGTCTTTATGTCTTTTTTAATTGCATTTTCATTAACCGGTTGTGCAAGAATAGAATATGTAAAAGTTCCAACGCCTACCCAGTATGATTCCTGGAGTGATGAACAGCAAAAGGCCGCCGATGAAATGGAAGGTGTTCGCTATTATCTTCCCCGGCCTTTTCTACATTTGAAACAGTCTGTTCCGGTTGCTCAGAGGACAGCATTTGTGAGTTTTAGGTTTGATGAAGCCCAAGGTTCTTATGTATTGGTACTTCCGTCAAATCCACCGAATTGGCTTAAGGCTGTGGCACCTGAACATATTTCAATCGGTCAGGCCCTGGCTGCCACACTTGCGAAAACATCTGTAAAAAGCCAAGATAAAAGAGCTAAAGTAAAACAGCAATCCGGCAGCGTTCAGGACGATCCGGAAGAACCGGCAACAGATTCTGCCGCACAACCCAGGCCATCTAGTCCAAGTACACTCAAAGCAGAAACCGGATTTATCAATCAAGCCGATCCGGTTACGCGCCTCAGCGGCCTGATGGATGTGGTGTATTTCCCGGATTTTGAGGAGCAGTATGTGATCCGGACAAAAGCCGGACTAGGCACGGCTGATATCACAACACGGTTGAGGAACGGCTGGGCAGCAGAGGTTTTTGCACAGGAGGTGGATAATTCTCAATTGATTCCCTATGTTGTTGAACAGGTGGAGAATGTCTCCCAGGCAGCATCCGGGATTGTGACGGAATGGCTTCCCATGTCCATGGGGCTGCCGCCAGGCACATCTCCTGAAACACTACTACAGTTAGCGGGCGTTGATGCGCAAAAAGCGGTAAATCAGATGCAGGCTGGCGGCGTTACGAATAAAGCTGCTGCCAAGGTCATTGCAAAGGATATACTCGGAGAAATTCTACTGTTTAAAATTGCTGAAGTCCGTATTGCCCAGCCGGGGATTTACCCCATATTAAAACCCAGGGAAATCCGGCAATGGTTAAAATATAATATGGTTGTCAGAGGAGAGGATTTCCAAGAGTCTTTCAGACTATTCCTTGAACAGTCCAAAGTACCCTGGATCAGGCCGGACATGGCATTTATACCCTGTCCACCCTTTACCATGGTGGGATTTAATGCCACCACTGATGTATATCTGGCTGCAGCCACGGAACGGGCTGTTGATTCCGGACAAAAGGCCAGTGGAGACATAGGGGGGGTAAATTTAACTGATTCAAAAGAACTGATTAGAGAGGTCCTGGTTGCAAAAAAGGATGAACTGGGAAATGACAAGGAACTGGTAACTAACGACAAGATTGTAATCGAGAAAACCAGTTCGAGCCAGGGAACCGTAATTACTGTCACCGCTCCCCCGAATCCAGCCAAAAAATTTACCACTTCAGAAGCCGACCTGAAAAACTGGGTTGTTAAAATCTTCAAACCTCAGAATACGGTTCTGGATGAAACCAAAGTTACGGTAAAATTATCCTCTGATAAAAAGAAGCTCACAATCACTTTTAAAGACATTGATATTGCAGAGTTAGGCGAACGGGCTAAAAAGGTAAAATAATGGAAAACAATAATAAAATAACTCCACCGTTTCTCAGTAAAAAAAAACAGGTTGTGAACCTGAACAACCCTGCAATGGGGATATATGATAAATGGCTTCAAACCTGGCCGGTTCTTGGTGCCGCATATAATGAGGCAAGAAAAAGATTTTCTCAGATGGAGGGGATTCTGGGTATCGGTATTGGAAGGAAATACAAGGAATCCACCAAAGCATATGGACTTATCCCATATGCCACAGGAGGGCTATGTATTAAAATCTTAGTGGAACGAAAAAAGAGACCGGCTCGTAAAAAAGAACGTATACCATCCTCAATTTATGTCACTGTAAACAATGAGAGAAAAAGGGTCCCCCTGGATGTGATGTCTGTCGGAGATGATAAAGATGACAGTCCGATTGTCACACGAATGAACGATGGCAGGGGTTGGCCAGTTGCAGGATCCATTCAGCCAGGCAGGCTTTTTGCTTTTGGGGTGAAAACCGCAGATCAGATTGACGCTGAGTTTCCCGAGTCCAAGGAGGAAGTGCGTCTTGGTACGACTGGTGCAATAGTGCATTTTGGTGATGAGACTTATTATGGGATCAGCGCCGGTCATATTTTTACAGACCCTTGTGTGCCAGATCCG
>JAKSAU010000061.1 GCA_022361535.1 Desulfobacterales bacterium | reverse complement strand
TTGAGCGGTCCCACCGGCATCGGATATGGCGATGCTGACGATGCTACCGTGCTTAACGATATGCGTAATAGCTACAGCTCGGTGTACCTACGTCACAGCTTTCCCGTCGACGATCCGAAGCAATACACGCGATTGATTCTTGAAGTCGCTTACGACGATGGCTTTGTAGCCTACTTGAATGGCACCGAAGTGGCTCGTAGTGAAACCATGGAGGGCCAGGGATCCCCCCCCCCCTTTGACGAACAAGCCGATGACGATCACGAGGCCACAGAGGGTGTTGAGCTTTTCAGTCTCATGCCCTACCAACACCTTCTTACATCGGGTACCAATGTGTTAGCCATCCAAGTTCATAACACCAGTTTGGGCAGCTCCGATCTCTCGATATTGCCTCGTTTGATTCAGCGTGACATTCTACCCGACAGCATCGAGAACGGCGATCGCTATGGCCTTTGGACCTTCCGTTTCGATCCGGAACAACATGATACAGGCGCCAAGACACTCTATGCACACACACCCTATGAGATACCGATCCCGGCCGGACGTACCGGGATCGCCGGCCTCCAAGATGCCCTCGACGTCGTCCAAGCCATGCCAGGTCATCCCTCCACGTCCGAATACATCTGCATCAAATTGATCCAACGGTTCGTCTCCGATCAGATTAGTTTAGCCAATGTCAAAGACGGTACTGTGTCACCCGCACTAGCGATGCTCCTGCAGGATTGCATCACCGCCTGGCATAGCACCACGCCCCCCGGTCATATCGCTACGGTGTTGGAGACACTCTTCGACCCCGAGACACAAACCAATTTGTTCTGGTCCGATGCCGCCTACCGGAACAAAGTGAAATCACCGATCGAGTATATCAATAGTAGTCTGCGTGCACTCACGGCTGACATCAACGGTCAGGATCTCCCCCGTCAAAACAGCAATATGGGGATGGCTCTCTTCACACGCGATGCACCGGATGGTTATTCCGAACTGGGATCGGATTGGATCGATACCGCTTCGATGCTGGCGCGGATCGAATTCGTGCGCACGCTCGCCGAGAACCGTGATGAGGACTATGTTTGGGATAGCATGGAACTTGTCACGACCCAAGGTCTAACCAACGCTGACGCCATTGTCGATTATTTCGATCGCCTGCTCTTCCAAAACACACTCACGCAAACGGATAAAATACGTATTCTCGAATTCTTGAACACCGATGAGAACGGTCAGCTGGTTCCGCTGGATCCCGTTCAGCCCGACGACTTCCAGCG
>JAKSAU010000315.1 GCA_022361535.1 Desulfobacterales bacterium | reverse complement strand
TGCCGAATGCCGGCGCATAGGCCCCCATCTTGGCAAAAATATCCGATCCCGTATCCAGTCCCTTTTTGGTGAGCTGCATCTTTTTCTGCATAATGGCTGCGATATCCCCCGTTTTCACACCGTCCACCGTCATCTGGAGTGCCTGTGCCAGATACGGATCCGGCGTGGTCTGGATATCTCCTTCAATGGAAAGCAGCCCCCCTTTTCTGGCCTTATTTGAAATTTCCACCAGATTGGCGATAATATCTTCGGGCTTCTCAATCTTGAACATAAACACCTTCATGGCGACTTTAAATATGCTCAGAAAATCGGAAAGGGGATATCCCACCATGGTCGCCGCAATGGTTCCACCGACAACGACAAGCACCGAAGGGATGTTGACAAACATCATGATACTGCCGCCCAGGAGGATGGTGCCGATCACAAAGCCCATGCCCGAAACAACGCCGATAATCGAAGAAATATCCATATGTTACGCCTTTATATAAACAGTTTCGTCAACAGGATACTCCCTGTTGTATTGTAAAATCTTGTCAATCGCCTCTTTTGTCAGCAGGGTATTGGCAGCAAACAGCTTGGTGCCCGTAGATGTGAACAGGGCGCATACCAGCCGCATACCGGGCTCCAGTTGTTCCACACCGACCCCCCGTACCTGGTAGGCATCGGATCCCATGTGAATCACGGCATACCTCTCCAGCCGGTTGACGATCACAGGATCCAGGCGGGATCCTGAGACCGACTCCAGTGCGGCGAAAAGGTCTTCAAGGGATTTGACATCGTCTGAATCCTTGAGAGTGTCCATGGTGTCTGCACCGGCCAGTATCCGTGATAATACGGGTATATGCTTTTTTTTCAGCCCTTCCGGATAACCGGTTCCGTCTGCGTTTTCATTGATGTACCGGATAATCCGGGCCGGTTTTTCAAATCCTTCACACCGTTCCAGCAAATCAGCCCCTTTTACCGGATATTGAATCTGCATGTCTCTTTTATTCAGTTCGTTATCATTTTCTGAGTTCGGCCCCGGCATCAGGCCTGAGGGACTCCCTCTGTTTTCTGTTTCCTGATGTTTATTCCCCCTGATTTCAGGCACGAAAAGAAGCCCCACTTCATGCA
>JAKSAU010000534.1 GCA_022361535.1 Desulfobacterales bacterium | reverse complement strand
TCAAAATAACTCCCCTCATCAGCACACTCATCATCCTCCCCATTATAATCAACAATACACCTAAACCAATGAGTCCCAACACCACCCCTCAAATTCACATTAACCGAAACATCATGAACATCCCCACTAGAAGGATTTCCAAAATACTCCTGTGACCAAGAGCTACCATTATAATAATAAATATATTCTTCAGTACCAGAATCATAAGGATCAAAAGTACAAGTAACATTCACAACCGAACCAACAAGAGCATTAGTAACATTCACGCTCGCCTCCACAACATGCTCATCCCCAGCCCCACCAACACTCGTAAGGCAATCATCAAAAGTATTATCCCCCTCACTACTTGCAGGCCAAAGAGAACAATCCTCCCCAAAAGTATCCGTACAAGTTCTAAAAGTACCTTCACTCTTAGAAACAACAGTCATAGTATAATTAGTCAACCACTCATCAATCGTAAATCTACAAAACTCCAAATCCTCATCAGAACTAATCAAAAAATCAATCGGCAAATCACCAGGAGTATAAACACTACCATTAACCGGAGAAGAAACAATAATATTCTCACCAGGAAAAGCATTAACAAAAACAACAAAACCAAAAAAAGAAACAAAAAACAAAACTACAAAACTACAAAACAAACCCCCTCGCCTAATCATACCCAAAAATCAAAGCAGACCCATTATCATACATATATCCGCCCCTTCCAAATTTAAAATAATTTATCTCATCAACCGTAGAATTTGACAAAGTAATATTCCCACCACTCACATGAAACCTTTCACTAGGATCCATAATCCCAATACCAACATTACCCCCTCCATTAAAAACAACATCCCCATCAGTCTGAGCAGTCATAAATTCATAGCTCGAACCATTATCTACCGCGTTAATAAAATGCCACTCACCAGGCAAAGCCTCAATACTATCTTCTAAATAAATCATATAAAAATCTCTATCTGTAGCATACATCTGCATTGCCTGGTCAACACCTCCAAGCCTACTAACATAAAATTTCCTACTCTCTGCTCCAGTCTTTATAGTCAAATTACCATCAATAAGAACATTTCCTTCTACATCTAACTTTTCACTTGGAGTATCTGTACCAATTCCTACATTGCCTCCCAAATCATTTAATAAAAGATTTCCTGAAGAATCATTTGCATGAAAACTTCTCAAATATAGATCACCAGAATCTTTAAGATGCTCAATGACAAAATTATTTAGAGTAGCTTCTCTTAATATTAAATTAGAATTAAAAGCTCCACTACCATTTACTTCTAATTTTGTACTTGGATTTAAAGTCCCAATCCCAACATTACCCAAAGAATCAATCCTCATCCTCTCACTACCTCCAACAGTA
>JAKSAU010000247.1 GCA_022361535.1 Desulfobacterales bacterium | reverse complement strand
TGATGCCATTGTCGAAGCAGGTCTTAGGGATAAGGTTAAAATCATGGTTGGCGGTGCCCCGGTTACCCAGGCTTTTGCAGATGAAATCGGTGCTGACGGGTTTGCACCTGATGCAGGATCTGCATCCAAACTTGCCAAATCCCTGGCAGCATAATTCGGAGGCAGTTATGTTTGAAGTCATCGGAGAGAGAATCAACACCTCCAGGAAACTTGTCCAGGCTGCAGTTGCAGAACGGGATGCTGATTACATCATCACTGATGTAAAACAGCAGGAAGCCGCAGGAGCCGCATTTATTGATGTGAATGCAGGTGCCCGTATCGGGCATGAAACCGAAGACATGAAGTGGCTTTTGGAAACGATCCAACCGGAAGTCAACACACCACTTGCATTAGATTCTCCAGACCCTGAAGTTCTTGAAATGGCCTTTTCCATGGTTGATAAAACACCCATGGTCAATTCCATTTCCCTGGAAAAAGAACGGTATGAAGCCATGATTCCTCTTCTTACAGGAAAAAAATGCAAGGTCATTGCCCTTTGCATGGATGATGCTGGTATGCCGGAGTCATCCCAGGACATTGTCAACAGGGCAAAGGAACTTGTGGAATCTTTGAATAAAATTGATATACCCACAGAGAATATTTATGTAGACCCTTTGGTTCAACCCATCTCTACCGACTCCAATAAAGGTGTCATGGTTCTGGATGCTGTCCGCGCCATCAAGAGTGAATTTCCATCTGTTCATATCACAGGCGGCCTGTCCAATATTTCATACGGACTGCCACAAAGAAAGATCATCAACAGAACCTTTGTGACACTGATGATGGATGCTGGAATGGATTCAGCCATCATTGATCCCCTTGATGTAAAGATTATGGCCACCATCAAAACCGCTGATATGCTGCTGGGCCATGACCAATTTTGCATGGAATACCTCAAAGGCGTCAGAGCCGGTGTAATTGAAAGTTAGCCTTATGACCTCAGCCGGGAAGATTCTGTTCTTCCGGCTGAGGTTTTTCTTTTGTCTTCTTTAAAGCCGTTGCGTATCAAGGCACCGGATCTGTCATCCCGAGACGACAGATCCTCAGTGCAGGTTTTAAATTGCGTTTGCCCTTTTGCCTTCCCACCTCATTAATATCAAATTTTTTAATATAATATAAAAAACATTAATTTTACTTCTATTTTCTTTTCTTTTATCCTTTCTCTGATTCTTGATATTGTAGTGATTTTAATAAGTGGAAAGGAATCAGTAATGCGTAATTTTGAATTAGAGCAGTATTTTTCAAAGTGGGAATTTAAAGCCCGGTATCATATGACTGCTTCGGATATTGAAAGCATGTCCATAAAAGATCTTCTTGAGATGGCATCCCCGGAAGTCAGGCATGCATTTGAGAACCTGTGGCTCGGTTATACGGAAACTTACGGATTGCCGGAACTGCGCCGTGAAATTGCAAGCACGTATGAAAACGCATCTTCTGAAAATATCCTTTGTTTTGCAGGGGCTGAGGAGGGGGTGTACATCGCTATGCGGGTTTTGCTGGACAAGGATGATCATGCCATTGTTGTGGTGCCCAATTACCAGGCTGCTGAAACCCTTCCCCTGGATATCTGCCAGGTTACCGGGGTTCCTTTAGAGGAAAACGACAACTGGTCCCTGGACATTGACCGCGTCAAGCAGGTGATCCGGCCCAATACCAAGCTTATCTCTATCAATTTTCCAAATAACCCAACCGGTGCTGTGCTGAGCCGTGACCGTTTTGACGACCTAATTGCCCTCTGTCGTGAGAACGGCATCTGGATTTTCAGTGATGAAGTCTACCGGCTGGTTGAACGGGACCCGGCCATCCGTCTACCCCAGGTGGCAGATGTGTATGAAAAAGGATTGTCTTTAAACGTCATGTCCAAAGCATACGGATTTCCAGGGCTTCGAATCGGATGGATCATGTCACAGGACACCAGAGTTCTTCAAAAGATGGAGGGTTACAAGCATTTTCTGTCCATCTGCAACTCAGCGCCCAGTGAATTTCTTGCCCTGATTGCTCTCAATGCAAGGGATCGGATCTTGGATAGGAACCGCAGACTTTTAAACAGTAATGCAGATAAATTGACTCACTTTTTCAACGACTTCCCTGATCAGTTTGAGTGGTACAGGCCGGACGGCGGATGTGTCGGATTTCCAAAATATATGGGGTCAAAAGATACGGACACATTTTGCGAAGACCTTGTAAATGACACCGGCATCCTGCTGCTGCCTCCTAAAATTTACAGCTCAGAACTTTTGGAAACACCACAAAACAGGTTCAGGATCGGTTTCGGAAGAAAGAACATAGACGAGGGGCTGGCAGTGTTCCGCAAATATCTAACCGCTCAAAAGAAATAGAACAGGAAAACACATGTTGTTGGCATATGCACAGGGAATGGGTACAGGTGCCGGACTGATCATCGCTATCGGCGCCCAGAATGCTTTTGTCCTAAGTCAGGGAATCAGGAAAAACCATGTTCTACTTATCCCTTTGATCTGCGCTGTATGTGATGCTGCGCTGGTGGCAGTGGGGGTTACAGGTGTCGGGCGTATAATTGCTTCAGACCCCATGTTTTCAAAAATCGCCGGCATTGGCGGTGCCATATTCCTTTTCGGATACGGGGCCAGGGCATTTGTCTCAGCGTTTAAAGGCAACCAGCTGGATGCAGATCAAACAGCTGCCATGTCAATGAAAGCAGCTGTTTTGGCAACCCTTGCTGTTACACTTCTCAACCCGCATGTTTATATCGATACAGTCCTTCTTGTGGGCAGTATTGCCGGCCAGTTCAAGGCACCGGATCACCTGGCTTTTGGTGCCGGGGCTATCACTTCTTCATTTGTCTGGTTTTTCAGCCTCAGCATTGGCGCAACATTCCTTGCACCTGTGTTCAAGCAAAAAACATCCTGGCGGATTTTGGATTCATTTGTGGGAGTGGTTATGTGGGCAATCGGATTTTCCATTGCAGGGCATATGCTTGGATGATACTCAAAAGAGTATGAGAAAAGCCCTTGACCCATATGTGGGAAAGCAGATTGTAGTAGATACCTGTTCAAACTGGATCTACCTTGGAACCCTTGACCAGGTGACAGATACAAGCCTTGTGCTGACAGATGCCGATGCCCATGACATAAGCGATACCGATGTCTCAAAAGAATTTTATATTTTCGACAGCAAAACAACTGGTATAAAAGCCAACAGGAAACAGGTCTTTATCAGCTTGGATTTTGTTGTAGGGTTTTCAGCCATGGAAGATATCAAGGAGTTTTAACTGGTGCACCCATGAGCAGGCGGTTTTTTGGCGTAATGGAGTCCGGAATTGTTGCCACATGGATTTTATATCCCTTTGCCGAAAGCTTCTGAGCCCTAACGGCATCCACCGCCAGATCCGGTGCCATCCACCCGGATAATCCACCGTCATCGCAGGTTTTAAGATCATGACAGCAAGGCAGAACCGCAACCTTTGCTTTGGCATGAACTGCCTGATCAATGATCTTGTCTGTAAGGCTGCCGCAGGCATGGGCAGAGACGACCAGGTCATCTGAGTTCAATTTCACGCATGCCAAATCCCTATCCACCCAGGAAATTCTATTTTCCAGCCTGGGCCATTTTTTTATCAGCTCTTTTGACAGGACTGCGGCACTGTCCGGGATATTGGTATCCACACAAAGTGCATGGGAGGAGGTATCATCCAAAAGAAGCATGATATGGGCGAGGAGTCCATGCCCACATGCCATATCCACCACCCGGCTTCCCCGAAACCGCCGCCTTATACGACGGGCTGTTTCCCATGCCTCATAAAGTTCTTTTCTTGGAAGAACCCCAGCCCTGCATACAGCCCTGGCTATTTTATCGAACAACGTATTTGCCGGGAATCTTTCCAGGTGGCAGGGCATAAGCCTGTTCTTACTTGATTGTTTCATACTGCACCATGTTTTCAGGCATCGTCACTTGAAGGGTAAATCTGCTTTACCCGGCCAACCACACCGGAAGTAAGCCTGACCTTTATGCCATGGGGATGTGTCCCGGACCGGGTCAATATATCTTTTACTGTCCCCTTGGTCAGTTTCCCGCTTCTTTGGTCTTGTTTCTGAACCACATCCACGGTCAATCCTTTTTTGATAAACTTGCGTTGTTTTCCATCCATATCAGCCTTCCAATCTAATGATTCACCATAAAAGCATATCGTTTAGCTCTATAAAGGTAAACGGTTTGGGTCAATATAAAAAGGTCCTGCTCTCGAACAACAGGTATTTTGCTTTTCCAAAACTTTCGTGTATACTGATTTATGTTTTCTGCTCAAACCAAATAATTGGTACCGGCAACCGTTCCCTGCAGGCTTCTTAACGCCATGGAGACTTTAGTATATGGGATGTTCCGATAATCTGCGTGCTACTTTTAAACTTATCATATCCCTTGCCCTGATTTTGCTCTGCTGCACTGCCAATGCCAGCCAAAAGGACAATACTCTGAGGCTTGGCCTGCATGTATCTGCCATGGGGACCCTTGATCCCCATTTTGCAGCCGGCTCACAGGATCGTGCCTTTGCAGATATGGTTTTTAACGGAATTCTGCGTTACGTACCGGGCAATGCCCCAAGGATCGAACCTGACCTGGCTGAAAAAATGCCGGAGTTCAGATTGGAACATGGAAAACAAGTCTGGACCATTACACTTCGCAAAGGGGTTTATTTTCATGCAGGCCCTGACACACCATCTTATGAATTGACCGCCGATGATGTCATTTATTCCCTGAGTAAATCCGCAGACAAACAATTCTGTGCTTATGCAGGCAATTATACCGGTCTCATCTTAAAAAAAACTAACAAATACAGCCTTGAAATAATAACCGATTCGCCGATCTCTTCAATCCTTTTCTTTCCAAAACTGACCAATTATGGCGGTGGCTTCATTGTCAGCCGCAAAGCCATAGAAGCAATGGGGTATGAACGATTCAAAACCCACCCTATCGGGACCGGGCCGTTCAAGTTTTTATCCCACACGCCTAAAAACCACATTAAACTGACTGCCAATGACACCTATTTTAGGGGACGCCCTAAGTTGGATGGCGTTGAAATTCATTTTATGCCAAGCCTTGAAGCACGTGAAGCTGCTTTAAAACAAAAAAAACTGGATGTTATAATAGGATCCGGAAAAAAAGGGTGGATCAAAAAAAGTGAAAAAGAAACCGGCATTTTAATTGATACCCTCGGCGCAGGGGAGGTCGGTGTTATACATCTGAACACCCGTTTTCCGCCTCTGGATGATATCAGGGTTCGCAAAGCCATTGCCCTGGCCCTGGACAGGAGAGATTTTCTTAATACCACATCACCACGAATCACAGGGTCTGTATATTCACCAGTACCCAATGATTTGCTTCCTGGCGGGATTTCTGAAAAAGAAGCAAGATTATTGAAACTTGACTATGGCAAAAACCTTACCAAAGCAAAAGAACTTCTAGTTGAAGCCGGTTATCCAAATGGCTTTTCACTTGAATTGATTTCGTCTGAAAAACGGATCTACCAAAAATCTTACGAAATTCTCAAGACCCAGCTGGCCAAAATAGGCATTCAATGCCAGGTTCAGGTGGTGTCCCATAATGTGATGCACAAAGAGATTAGAACCACCGCCCGCCCCATTGTCATCTACTATGCATGGCGTCCCAATGCAGACGCTTATCTGACCCGTTTTTTCCACTCCGACTCCATAGTAGTTAAAGGCAAAAGGCCCGATACAAATTTTTCAAACTATGACCGGATTGATAAACTCATTGAAAGTGCAAGGTCTCAAACTGATCCACAGGCCCAGATCAATCTTTGGATCCAAGCACAAATCCGTATACTGAATGACATGGCCGCACTTCCGGTAATGTTCACAAGGAGCTGCTATGCCAGGGCTGATCATGTAGACTATGGCCACACACTGGTGTCAACCATGGCCCTTTACCCCCAATTTACTGAAAATACACATTTGATCCGGTAAACAAAAACTAAATGAAAACCTATACTAAAATCCTGTTAGCAACCCTTCCTTTGGTCTTCTTCTTTTTGATTACCATCCTGGGGATCAACTATTATTTCTCAAGAAAGGCATTGCTTGACCTTGGTGAAACATGGCTGGATACCCGGTTAAGTATGGCTTTGGAAATTACAAAAGACCAGGAAAAGATTCTTCACGATTACGGTCTTGAAAAGATACCTGCCAGTATTGCAAAGGCAAAACTGGATGCCATATCCCAGATGCGCAATATCCGTGTCGGAGAAAAGGGGTATATCTTTGCGGTCAACTCGGAAGGCACGATTGTGTTTCACCCCAATAAATACCTCAAGGACACCGACCTGAGCCAGGAGCAATGGTTTGAGAAATTGGCCGGACAAAAAGGCAGGCTGGTCATTGACCTGGCCGGCGAACCTATTCTAGCCAGATTTGAATTGTTTGCCCCTTGGAACTGGTACATCCTGGCTGTTGATCCCATGGAAGAGGTATATGGTGTATCAAACAGGATGACACCTTATCTTTTTGCCCTGATTGCTTCTGCCGCAGTTATTATTTCCCTGGCCCTGATGTTCCTTACCAAACGGCTGACACTTCCTTTAAAAAAACTTGTCCAGGGAGCAGAACAGATCGCAAAAGGCAACCTGGACACAAGAATCGACATCAAAGCAAATGATGAATTTGGGCATTTGGCCAAGGAATTCAATCAAATGGCGTTCAAACTCGAGGATACCCTGGAAGCACTTAAATACAACGAAGAGCATTTCAGAGCCCTTATTGAGAATGCCAGTGACCTGATCTGGATACTGGACAAGAATGGAACTTTTACCTATGTCAGCCCCTCAACAAAACGGATTTTAGGCTACTCCCAGGACGATTTACTTGGAAAAAACGCCTTTGACTTTGTCCATCCCAAGGACAAGGATGAACTTTTGGAACGGTTTAAGTTAAGGGCTAAATCCCTTATCAAAAGCCAACCGACCCCCCATAGATTTAGGCATAAAGAAGAATACTGGTGTACCCTTGAATCCATTTCGAAAAACCTTTTGGATCATCCGGCCATTTCGGGAATGGTTATTAATTCCAGAAATATCTCCAAGCGAAAGCAGGCAGAAGAAGCCTTGAAGATGTCCCACCAGGAATTGGAAAACCGTGTTGAAGAACGGACACGTGAGTTGCAGGCTTTGAACAAAACCTTGAACAATGAAATTCAAATCCGCAAACAAAAAGAAAAAGAACTTGAACGGGCTAACCAGGCTAAAAATGACTTTTTGGCCAATGTTAGCCATGAGATAAGGACCCCGCTCAATTCGGTTCTGGGATTTAGTGAACTTTTGTCCACAATGATAACCGAAAAGCAGCAGGCGGGTTACTTGTCAGCCATCAATACGGCAGGCAATAATCTACTTGAATTGATTAATGACATTCTTGATTTATCCAAGATGGAGGCCGGAAAGCTCAAAATAAACCGTGGCCCGGTTTCAATCGATATTTTGTTTAAAGAAATGTTTCACCTGTTCAGGGCCAAGCTGGATAAAAAGAATTTGGATTTTGCCATAGAGCTTCCCGTGGGTCCGGAAGGTTCACTTTTCCTGGATGAAATGAGACTGCGGCAGGTGATAACCAATCTGATTGACAATGCCGTTAAATTCACCACAGATGGCATGATCACGCTAAAAGCCCAGTTCACACCAAACTCCGGTTCACCTGAAAACTGTATTGACCTGGAAATCCAGGTTCAGGACACAGGTTTGGGCATCCCGCAGGAAAAACTGGATGTTATTTTTGAATCTTTCCAACAAGAATCGGCCGGCACTAGTAAAAAATTCGGCGGCACAGGCCTTGGGCTGGCCATATGCAAACAACTCACTGAACTCATGGGAGGCAGTATTTCTGTTTCGAGTTCGGCAGGCAAAGGCAGTGTTTTTACCATCCTCCTTCCTGAGGTTGAAAGACACATTGTCAAGCATGCAGCACACACAGCCAAAAAGGCGGACCTGAACACCATATGTTTTTCAAAAGAGCGCATACTTGTTGTGGATGACCGGTATGCTATCCGCTTTATGCTCCGAGAAATTTTTGAAAAAATCAATCTGGACGTTATTGAAGCGGAAAACGGTGAACAGGCTCTTGAAATGGCCCGTACAGAGATGCCCAGGCTCATATTCATGGATGCCAAAATGCCGGTTCTCAATGGTATGGATGCAACAGCTCAATTAAAATCCGACCCGGCAACCAAACATATTGCGGTCTGCCTCATGACTGCAGATGTCGAGCAGTCATTCAGGAAAGATTTAGCAGACAAAGGGTTTGCCTGCAGCCTTGCCAAACCGATTGTCATTGATGAACTCATGGAGGTTTTAAACCAGTTTATTAAACAGGCGCCCCAAGCTGACGACACACTTGCGCCTGCTCTGGATCAACTCAAGCAAATCGATACAGCAACCTTGTCTTCCGTTGCTTTGGAAAAACTGGAAAAAGAAATATTCCCGACCGTACCTGCACTCCAAGAAGCCATGAAAGCATCTGATATTCAACGTTTTGCAACAAAGGTTACAGAATTTGGGAAAGAATGCGAATCAGAAGTATTTATAGCGTTTGGTGAGGAGTTATTTCATCAGGCGGAAACATTTGACATTGAAGGGATCAATCTCAGCCTAAAGTACTTCAGCAGTATTGTAGAACAGATAGTAAACTAATCTGATTTTTCTATAAGGTTAGGGCCGTTCCTTTTTTGGAGCGATAAAACTGCGAATCCATCCCCAAAAAGTATTCCCGTCCAGGCAATCTTTTTCCGATGCCTCAAGAACCCGGGTCATCTTTTCAGTATCTGAATATCTGTCTTTACGGGTAATCATTTCACGATCCAAATCCAGTTCACGCACAACTTTAGCCGGATTGCCAGCGGCCACCACATTGGCCGGGATATCAGAGGTCACAACCGATCCGGCCCCGATGATGGAGTTCTTTCCAATGGTGACCCCTTTACAGACAATGGCGGAATCACCGATCCAGACATTTTCTTCCAGTACAACTTTTGATCGGGTAGCAGGCGGCAGGGAGCGGTCGTAAATACCGTGCCAATCTGAATCCGTAACATAGGCGTGGCTTGCCAGCATACAGGAGTCCGCAATCGTGATCGAATTAGCCGCAGATATTCGAACACCGGGAGAAATAAGCACATGATCTCCAATGCAGATCCCGTCTATATCTTTTTTATCCGACCAGACCGTAAGCCGGGTTTTCTTGTCAGAACATCCTAATAAAGTAACGTGGCTGCCAATGGATATCGGGCCGCCAAACAGTTCAATATGCCATGGTTTTACAATATAAGGGTGTGGACCTAAGTGCGAAAGCTGGGGTATCAAGTAATGGCGAACATAAAAGGCCTGGAGTCGATACCAGGCCTTTTTAATATAATATGGCCGTTTGTCTCTGATCATTCTTTAAAAGGCCTTAAAACTGTGGCCATCCCATGCATTATGGTCAAACAACCGAGCAGCAGGTGTAAGGTCATACAGCGCATCAGCCGCCATCAATACCACTGCATTGGTCCAGGATATTTTTTCCTCCGGCCAAATGACCATGTCCGGGTAAGTATAACCGCACCAGAAGGTATTATCGTCAAAGACCCGGTTATGAATCCATGAAAAGACAATCTGAGCTTTTTGTTTTCGCCCCATCCCATGAAGGGCTAATACCAACTCGGCAGTCTCAGCCATGGTGACCCATGGTTGGTCTGACACACATCGACACCCTTGATCCTCAATAACGTACTTATTCCAGTATTTATCAATACGGGCATCTGCCTTGGCTCCTCTTAAGGCCCCGGAAAGAATCGGGTAAAACCAGTACATTGAGAACCTGGACTTTGAAACATTATATGTGTGAATATTCTCGCTGATTGACGTTTCTAAACGGCTTAGGGCCTCGGCCCACTCAGGCCGATCTTTGTCGAGAAGCCCGGCAATGGCCAAGGCACATTTCAGGCTCATAAAGATTGAAGATGACCCTGCCAGAAGTGACATGGGATCGGTCTTGCCCTCCGGACTTTTTGCCCAGTAAATTTCACCGGACCGCGCCTGAAGACTTAGTGCAAATTCGACACCCCTTTCCATTGTAGACCAATATTTGGATAGCAAGTCTTTATCCCGTGTTATAAGATACTGATGAAATAATCCAACAGCTATATAACAAGCCATATGGGTCTCTGTGGTCCGGTCTTCGGGCTCACCATTTATATAAGATGAAAACCAGGACCCGTCAGAGTTCTGTGTGCGGACAAGCCAGTCAAGGGCAGCCAGGGCCTGATCATGAAATCCCCCGATATTCAATCCCATCACCGACTCCACAAGATCCCATGGATCTGTTTTTCCGTCTGTGTGCCAGGGGATATCTCCGTTTTCTCTTTGAAGTCCTGCAATCGAACGAACAACTGAGCCAATGTTCAGGGGGGAATCTGGATGTAATTTTGCTTGTATCCGATGCATGGATCTCTCTCGTTTATATAATATCCTTATAAAAAAGCAGACTCAACGTATCAAAACAACTTCATTTTTACAAGAAACTTCCTGATTTATTCATGAATGGTAATTCATGCCACCTTCTTATTTGCACATTCAGGGTGTTTCGGCAAGACATGTTTCACAGGAATCAAACACAACCATCTGAAATTGATAAAAATTTAAACACTTTTTAACAACTTAGGCTAAAAATAATTTTTCTTGACAATCCCATATCATTTATGTAAACCAAAATGAATGGTCATTCATAATAATTGAATATATACCCGAACTTTAGGAGGAAATCATGGTAAGAAAGATCAGAAAGGCTGCAGTCATCGGGTCCGGAATCATGGGAGGCGGGATTGCTGCCCTTCTTGCCGGTGCCGGTGTTGATGTACTGCTCCTGGACATCGTTCCTTTTGACTTAACAGACGAAGAAAAGAAAGACCCTGCTGCCAGGAATCGCATTGTTCAGGCTGGTATGGATGCGGCTCTGGCCTCCAAACCTTCTTTGTTTTTCAATAAAAAAGACGCTGCCCGCATCTCTTTGGGCAACCTGGACGACGATATTGAAAAACTGGCCGACTGCGACTGGATTTGTGAAGTTGTTGTCGAAAACCTGAAGATCAAAAGAGATCTGTTTGAAAAGGTTGCCAAAATCAGAAAAGAGGGCTCCATTATCTCTACCAACACCTCCGGTATCCCTCTTCAGGACATCAGCGAAGGATTTTCCCAGGAATTCAAAGAACACTTTATGGGAACTCACTTCTTTAACCCGGTTCGCTACATGCATCTTCTCGAACTCATCCCGGGTGCGGAAACCAAACAGGAAATCCTGGACTTCGTTGCTACCTTTGGTGAAAGAAACCTGGGTAAAGGAATTGTTTGGGCAAAAGATACTCCCAACTTCGTAGGTAACCGAATCGGCATCCAGGGCATCGGCGCCTGCATCCAGTTCATGGTTGAAGACGGCCTTACCGTTCCTGAAGTTGACGCCCTGTTCGGACCGGCACTTGGCCGTCCTAAAACAGCGATCTTCAAGACCACTGACCTTGTAGGCCTTGACACAATGGCCCACGTTGCCAAAAACTCTTATGATCTCTGCGAAGACGACGAGCAGAGAGAAACCATGAACCTGCCTGACTTCGTAGGTAAGATGGTTGAAAAGAACATGCTGGGCAACAAGACCCAGGGCGGTTTCTACAAAACCGAACTGACCCCGGAATGGAAAAAACTGCGCAAGGTTCTCAACGTAGAAACGTTAGAATATGAAGACCTTGAAAGACCGACCTTTCCCTGCCTGGATGAAGCCAAGAAAAAAGGCTCTCTGGAAGAAAAGATGGCCTGCGTTCTCAAGGGCGATGACAAAGGCGCCAAGTTTGCCTGGAGATGTATGGCCAACGCCTTCCAGTACGCAGCGAACCGCGTACCTGAAATTGCCGACACCGTCGTTGAAATCGACAACTCCATGAAATGGGGTTACAACTTTGAAATGGGGCCCTTTGAAGCATGGGATGCCTACGGCGTTGAAGAGGCAGTAGAAAGAATGAAAGGCGAAGGCCTGGACGTTCCCGCAAACGTTATGGCAATGCTTGAAAAAGGCGTTAAAACCTTCTACAAACTGGAAAACGGCATCCGCTACTACTTTGACTTTGCTTCAGGCGATTACAAAGCCGTTCCGGTTTCCAAATCCATGGTTTCCATCGCTGCTGCCAAGGGCAACAACAAAACCGTCCTTGAAAATGCTTCCGCTTCCCTGGTTGACATCGGCGACGATGTATTCTGCGTAGAGTTCCATACCAAGATGAACGCCATCAACGGTGAAATCGTTGACACCATCGGCGAAGCCCTTGACTATGTTGACAGAAACGGTGCTGGCCTGGTTATTGGTAACGAAGCCGGCGGTATGCCCGGTGCTTTCTCTGCCGGTGCAGATCTTGCCTTTGTTTCCAAGCTTTGCCACGACAAAAAATATGCTGAAATCGACGCCTTCTTGAAAAAAGCTCAGGACGGCATCCAGGCTACAAAATATGCTGCGTTCCCGGTTGTTGCAGCTCCTTACGGCATGGTTCTGGGCGGCGGTTGCGAAACCTGCTTGGGCGCCGACCGTATCGTAGCTCACACAGAACTTTACATGGGCCTGGTTGAAATCGGCGTAGGCCTTCTGCCTGCTGGCGGCGGCTGCCTCAACCTTTGGAAAAAACATATCAACGCCCTCCCCGGCAAAGTTGCCAAAGACACGGATCTGGCAAAACTCTTTATCCCGGCCTTCATGAAAGTCGGTATGGCTGCTGTATCCATGTCTGCTGCCCAGGCAGTCGGTAATGGTTACCTCGGTCTTGGTGACAGAATCGTCATGAACCGCGACAACCTCATTGGCGAAGCCAAGAAAGAAGTTCTGAAGATGGTTGACGACGGATATGTTCCCCCGATGAAACAACCGGTCAAAGTAATCGGTAACGCCGGTCAGGGTATGGTCAATGCTGAGCTTTACAACATGCTCAACGGCCAGTTCATGAGTGAGCATGATGCTTTCCTTGCAAAACGGATCGCATACGTCATGAGC
>JAKSAU010000020.1 GCA_022361535.1 Desulfobacterales bacterium | reverse complement strand
TATGCGATCCCTGTGATTTCAGTTTGACCGTATATCTGTTTAAGGTTGACCCCGATAGCCTGGTAAAAGGTAAACAATTCAGGTCCTAAAGCTGCACCACCCGTATATGCACGCCGCAGGCGAAGCATCCCGATCTGGTTAATGAGTGGTCTGAATATGATTTGCTTGCCTAACCAAGCCTTAAATTTTAAGCCCAACGGCATGGTTTTACCGCTCATGCGGTATCCGGCAGCTTTTAATCCCACCTTGATAAAGTAGTTGTACATAAGTTGGTTAAGCCAGTAGGACTGGTCAATTTTAAGCCAGATTTCGCTTCGAATCGTTTCGTAAATCCTTGGCGCACCGAACATAAAATGGGGACCAATCTCTTTTAGATCTGCCATAGCGGTTTCTACGGATTCCGGAAAATTGATAGTGATCCCTGTGGCCATGGCCACGCCAAAAGAGTTCATCTGTTCCCCGATCCAGGCAAAGGGCAGAAATGAAACATACTCATCTGTTGGCTCCAGATGATCTACCTCGGTGATCCTCACGCCCATATTTATATAATTGCGATGGGTCATCATGGTACCTTTGGGCAACCCTGTGGTACCCGATGTCAAACACAGGTGGCAGACATCGTCGGCAGTTCCCTGGTCTACTAAGTTTTCGAACAGGTCCGGCTCTTTTTCATAGACGGCGTCACCCAGTTTATACAGATCCTTGATATCGGTGAACCAGTCATCAGAATAATAATTTCTCATGCCCCTGGGATCTTCAAAAATCACTTTTCTAACCAGTGGGAGTTCTTCTCTGACTTCCAGAACTTTGTCTACCTGTTCCTGGTTGTCACAGAACACGGCAGATACTTTAAGGTACTGGAGAATCTGGGCGATTTCATGGGGCATGGAAGTCTGGTAAATGCCCGCTGAAATGGCACCGATGGCGTGGGCACCGATGGCAACGAAAAGCAATTCCGGAATATTGTCTGATATGATGGCAATGGTATCTCCCTTGCCAAGCCCAAGTTCTTTTAGACCCAGGGCCGTTTTCCGGACATAGGCATAATAGTCCTTCCAGGTGTAGGTGTTCCAGATGCCGAAATCCTTTTCCCGCAGAGCCGGCCGGTCAGGGCTGGCGTTAACCCGCCACCTGAGCAGCTGGGGGATGGAATAATCGAGCAGATGATGGTTGTTGTCCCGTTTGGTTTCGCTCATTTAAGATTAATCCTCTCCAATATAGGCTTCAATTACTTTGGGATTCTGGGAGACCTCTTCAGGTGTGCCTGAACCGATGACCTGGCCAAAATCAAGAACATAGATGCGGTCGGATATGTCCATGACCACTCCAAGGTCGTGTTCCACCAATACAACGGTGATGTTCCTCTCCTTCTGTATATCCATGACAAACCGCACAATATCTTCTTTCTCTTCGATGTTCATACCTGCCATGGGCTCGTCCAGAAGCAGAATGTCTGGGGCGAGGGTCAGTGCCCTTGCCACTTCCACTTTTTTCTGGATTCCATAGCTTAAATTGCCAACAAGGCTTTTTCGAAAAGGTTCCAGCTCCATGAAGTCAATGACATCTTCCACATACGCCCTGTTCTCCGATTCCACCCGCGATGCCTTGCCATAAAAGAACACTGCATGGAGAAACGAATACTTCAGGTTTTGATGGCGGGCTAAAAGCAGGTTGTCCAGAACGGATAGACCGGAAAATAGCTCCAGGTTCTGGAAAGCCCGTGAAATCCCCATGTTGGAAACTTGGTGGGGGGAAGCATTTGTGAGGTCTTTTCCCTTGTAAAGAATTTCTCCTTGGGTGGGATGGTAAAACCCTGAAATGCAGTTAAGCATACTGGTTTTGCCGGCCCCGTTGGGTCCGATAATGGAGGTAATCAGGCCGGGTTCAATGGCCATGTCCACGTCAGACAAGGCCTTGAGTCCGCCAAAGGAAAGGGTAACATCGGAAACAATAAGTTCTGCCATAACACATCCAAAGGGTTTGGGTTGAGTGCAATGGCTGCACCTGACAACATTGGTGCAACCGCTATTTAAATATTGTTACAGGTTTTAATGGCCGGGTCATGCAACTGTTGTGGCCCGTAAAACCTTGTTAACCATAGAGTTCTTTTATTTTTGCACGGTCGATTTCACCGTCCTGGGTTTGGGGCATCTCATCAATAAATTCAACATACCTGGGTTTTTTGTATCCGGCAATCAAGGTTCCGGTAAAAGCAATAAGGTCTTCTTTAACCAGATCTTTACCAGGTTCAAGGGTACAAACCGCTTTAATGCCTTCGCCAAATTTGGAGTCAGGCACACCGAATACACAAGCCTGGGTAACTGCCTCATGGGCAAGTATGGCTTTTTCAACTTCTGCTGGAAAAACATTTTCTCCGCCAGGTTTGATGAGTTCTTTTTCAGCTTTTCTGCCTTTGAAAAACAGGAATCCGTTCTCATCAATTAACCCTAAGTCTCCTGTATGGTGCCAACCCTGCCTGAAAGTAAAAGCATTGAGGTCGTCTTCATTCCAATACCCTTGGAAAACCAGCGGGCCTTTAACCAAGATTTCTCCTACGGTATTTGCAGGCAGGATATTGTCATGGTCATCGGCGATGGCTATTTTAGCCAGAGGGGAAATTGTTCCTGCGGAACCCGGTTGTTCAAAATATTCTGAAAAAGTGATCAGACCTGATGTTTCAGTTTGGCCATACATGGTCCAGAATTTGGAGGACGTTGCCGCTTCCCATTCTTTTACCGTGTCAGGCATTTCCAGCCCTCCAACTATCTCAAGGCTGGACAGGTTAAATGGTCCTTTTTCTTTGATGAGGTCCAAAAGGGTGGTTAATATGGGGGGAAAGGAGCCGAAAATAGTGACTTTCTGCTCCTGGATAAGGTCAAGACTTAATTGGGGGTCAAACTTTTCAACAATAACGTTTTTACCCCCGGCCATTAGGGTGGCCAACCCGAAATTCACCCCCATGATGTGGAACAGGGGGAGGATGTTCATATAGGTTTTACCGGCATCCAAACCAAAGGTGTGGGCCAGCTGGATATTTGCCAGGATAACATTTTCCTGGCTTAGTACGGCACCCCTAGGTTTGCCCTGAACGGCTGCCGTATGGATAATCACATATGGGGATTTGGGATCTGACTGCTCTGCCAAATCCATGGCCCCTTCCTGATCCGGTGCATAAAGACCGGAAAAATTGCCGTCAATGGTATAACACTGATCAAGGTGGTCATGATCAGACTGGATTTCTTTAACCTGTTCTTCCATTTCAGTATCGCAGATGATGATTTGAGGGGTGGTATCATCAATTACATGGGAGATTTCTTCGATACTGAGTCGGCGGTTGATAAGCACCAGGCAAAGGTTCAAGGCGGCTGCTGCCCCGAACAAGTGAAAAAAGGCAGGATGGTTTTTGGATAAGATAGCAACTCGCGTTCCGGCCGGCAGCTTCAATGCGGCAAGCCCGTTGATAAGCCGGCAGGTATCCTGGAACAGCGTGTCAAAAGAATGATCTTCGCCATTAAAATGAATGGCACAACCCGTTTTGTTTAAGAGGGTGTTACGCTGGTAAAAGTCAAACATAGTGAGGTTGTACAGGCTGTTCATGGACCAATCCTTCCGTTAATGTAGTAATGCGTTAAAGGGGTGGTCTGGTGCAGGGCAACAGTTAAGGCAGCAGAACGAGCGCTCAGTCTTATCTTTCCTTTTGTCACAAAGCAAAGGTTCTTGTCAAAGTTTTTTTTATTTTTTTCCATTGGGAAAAAATACCGAAAATTTAGTGAATCCCGAGTTCAGACAGTCGACTTGCTCTGTGCAGAATTCACATTTCAAAATATCACCCGGACAGGTTACATCTTCCTGAGTCAAATAGGTACACCTGTCAGTTTCCATATCAATAGTGAACCCCAACCGGTCGGCGAACAGTTTTATGCGAAGCAGGTCTGCGCCTTTGCCGCCGGCACCGAACTCAAATGGTGTTTTGGTTGAATAAAGCAGGGTTTCCTGGGTTGAAAAGAACCCTTCAAAGATCCGCTGGCGGTGCTCGGCCTCAATCCCCACACCAAAATCTTTGACTTCAAATAAAATGCCGTCTTTCTCTGGTATGGCTCGCACTTCTATCCTGCCTTGGTCCGGAGTGTTCTCAATGGCATTTTTTATAATACCTTCAATGGTTTTCAGCACGACATCCGGCGGCAGGAAAAGATCCGGCAGACCGTCCCGGATATCCAGATCAATTTCAATACGCCGAAAATGGAATTGGGGTATCATTTTGGTATAAATCTTATTGAACAGGGCTTTGAAATCGATGGTTTTTTTGTGCAATGCCCTTGGGCCGAATTCTTTGTCAATAAGGGCTCGTACCGACTGGATAAGGTGGTCCGGGTCCAGGATTTCCTGATCAAGGCAGGTTTCAATCAATGTTTCCAGTTCATCCTGACAGGCTTCAAGCATGTTGATCAGAAGCTGTCTTGCACCATAAGCCCCTGTTTCCATAATGTCAGCGGTTTCGGTCTGGATTTCCACGATACGGTCCAGGTTGCGTTCAATCCGGTTCAGCGTAGAGGACAGCTTAACACCATCTAACGCATCGATTTTTTTTCTCAAAATCTGCAAGGACCCTGTAAGGATTGCTACAGGAGTCTTTAATTCGTGGGAAAGGTGATTGATCGCCTTTCCCTTGGCTCGGTTCATGGATGCCACATCCCGGTATGCTTCTTTGAGAGCATCTGAGAATCTTGCATTTTCAATGGATATGGCCACGGTTCCCGCAATCATGGTCATCAGTTCCATGTCGTTGTCATCAAACATGTTCTGCTTTTTGTTGATGGCACACAACACCCCGATGATCCGTGCATCACTGCGGATCGGAACACAGAGAATGCTTTTGGTCTGGTATCCAAGCTTTTTATCCCGTTCAGGATAATTGAGCAGCAATTCTTCCGGTGAATTCGTCGCAGCAGGTTCTCCGGTTTTGATTACCTGTCCTGCAAATACTTCGTCAAGTGCGAACCTGAATTCTCTTGCCCGCTGTTCTGTTGACAGATCATCATATGCCGCACCGAGAAAAAACAGATCTTCTTTGATTTCATCGTAAAGCAGCACTACAGCGCCTTCGGCCAACAGCAGTTCTTTGACTTCTTTGGAAATATAATCCATCAGGTCGCCCAAATCCGGGTATTCGGGCAGGGCAGATGAGATACGCATGATGGTTTGATTATTTGCAGCCAGACGTTTTTCTTCTGTAACATCCCTGAGAATTACAAACGTTTCTACCCGGTCTTCGCGGGTGTGGGTGTCTGCCCAGATAATCACATCGCGGATGGCTCCGTCCTTTGTCAGGCGCAGGGTTTCGTAGCGGGTTAAAGTTTTGTCGTTGCGGAATCGGTCTAAAATATCGTGGGTTTCTTCTGCTAGATCCGGCGGCACAAAATTCAGCACATTGCCTTCAACTTCTTCCAGGGTCCAGCCAAATACGCGGGTAAAGGCAGGATTAATATACGACACCTCTCCTTGGTCTCCATATACGATGATGGGATAGGGTATGAATGCGAGGATGTCCCTGTATATCCTGTAAAGCTCCCTGATTTTGTGCTCCTGGATTTTTTCCTGGGTCACGTCCTGAAGGGTTTCTACGGCACCGGCGATTTTTCCGGTGCTGTCCGTGAACGGAGAAGCCGTGAAAAAAAGCCATTTGCCCTCGGGTTTTAAATCCGGAAAAAAATCTGTGGCCGCAAACCGGTCTAAGGATTTTGCAGAGCGGTTGTATTTAATTCCGTAGTGCTCAATGATTTCGTTATCCGATGAATCATCAATTATCAGGTCTGCCATAACAGGCCTGGGCTTTGCGTAAAAGGCCTTCCATTGATCTTTTGTTCCAATGACATCCCGGGATTTGAGCCCTGCCAGCTCTTCTAAAGCCTGATTGAAATGGGAGATTTTATGCTCTTTGTCCAGTACAAATATGGGGATGGGGGCTTTAAAGATGATATCGTTGAGGATATGGTTTTCCTCTTCCAGCTGTTGGATTTTCTGCTTGAGTGCGTCAATTTCTTTAAAGTCCTGTGTTCCGGTGTCCTGCCCCATAAAAACTCCAAAAGTCTTTACAAGATTTAAAGATACTGTATATAAACAAAAATAAGATTACAGCAGATTCCCAACAGGTTGGTGCTTCCATTGGCGAGATCAGCTTATGGCAGACACTATATAAAATCATTGGTTCAAAATGCAAGGATTTTAAGGGGTAAACCAAGATATGCCGGATACCACGATAAAGACCGAAATCCTGATTCATGACTTAAAAGTTCCAATTTCCGTTATTGATGCCGGTGCCAAATCGCTGCTCAACCGGCAGAGCACCTATGGACCGCTTACCGATAAGCAGACTAAGGTGATAAAACGGATAATCCGCAATACACTGACCACTCAGCGCCTTGTTAACGACATGCTGGAGTTGGGCCGATCCAGGGAAGGGGTTGTCAACCTGTCACAGTTTAGGGTTTCTGCATTGGTAATTGAAGTCTTAGTGGAGATATTTGACCTTGCCAATCCTCCAATGGCGGAAATGATAAGGAAAACCAAATCATATGAGGGGTTAACCAAAGTACTTGCTTCATGCGGATTTTATTTGGCCTTTGACAACGATACCTGGTCAACGGAAGTTTGTCTGGACAAGGCAAAGGTAAGACAGATTGTAAGAAATCTGGCAACCAATGCCTTAAAGCACAGGTGTGAGCGGGTAGATATCCTTGGACTTATTGAAGACCGTTCTTTGAGGATAAAGGTCAGGGATGACGGCCCCGGCATTCCTGCGTCAGAACATCAAAAGATTTTTAATACGTATTTTACCACGGGCGGCTCTCTGGATAACGCCATTAACAGCCATGGACTTGGCTTAGCAGGTGTCTTGGTCCTGCTAAGAGATATGGGCGGCGACCTTTCCCTTGATTCAGAGTTGGGCAAAGGTGCGGAATTTACAGTCCGGATTCCTGTGGACCAGGGATAAGCGGATCGTTAAAACACAATTACATTTTTTGAATATCATCTCTTGAGGCCATCTGACGGTCGTCAAATTCGTCCCAGAATTCCCTGTCATTTTTTCGCCATCCTTCCCCGAACATTTTATCAAATATTGGTTTGAGCAAGGAGAACCAGGTAACGTGTGCCTTTTTCCCCTGTTCTCTGGCGGTAAGAACATCGGAGATGAATAAGGCGATGTCTACCAGTTTATCTTTGGGCACATATGCGTCCGCCCCTTCTTCGATGGATGTTTTCAAATTGTCAGGCGTCAGGGCGTGGGCTGTGAGCATAATGGAAGGGATATCCAACTTGCTGGTAATCTTCAGCAGGGAATATCCCTTTACTCCCATAATATCCAGAACTGCGGCATCATAAGAATTGTTTTTCAGGCAGGTCACAGCACCTTCAAATGAGGATGCTGTGTCGATGTCGCACATATCCAGCAGCTCTTCAAGGGTTTCGAGAATATCCGGCTCGTCATCCACCAGAAGCAAACGCTTGTCCTGGAGAATTTCAATATGGTCCATGGGGCCTCCGTTTAAAAGCGGGAACACCTTTAGAGACAGGGACAGCAATGATCTCAGCCTCTTTTTTTATATTCGTTATCCTTTAAAGCGTGCGTGTAAACTTTCCTTTAGTTTAGTTAAATTTTTTTAATAATTCAATTACATAATCTATGTCTGCACGGGTATGGGCCGCATTGACCTGGAATCGGATGGTTTCGTCTCCCCTTGGGACTACCGGAAAGGTCAGGCCTACAACGAGGACCCCGTTTTCGTATAAGTATTGAACCAGGTTTCTGGTTTTGTCCGTATCCCTGACCATCAAAGGTACCACAGGGTGCGGACCGGGAATGGATTCCAAACCTAAATTTTCAAGCCCTTGTCTAAATTGTGCAGTCCGGTCCTTTAAGTCTGCAAGAAGGCCTAACCCTTCGTCTGAGTCACAGATATCAAGGGCCGCAACAGCGGCTGCGCAGTCAGCTACACTTAGAGGATTGGTGTAAATATAAGTGTCCGCCTTCTGCCGGACCGATTCAATGATGGTGGGGCTTGCTGCTATAAAACCGCCGTTGACGCCGAATGCCTTACCAAATGTTCCCACAATCACGTCGGGGAGTGCCCCGCAGAAATCGGCTGTGCCCCTTCCCGTATCTCCGTATGCGCCAATACCGTGGGAGTCATCCACCACTGTGATAACTCCGGCCGGAAATTTATCTTCATAGGGTTTGCACACCTCAAGGATTTTATCGATGGGGGCATAGTCACCCCGCATGGAGAAAATACCGTCAAAAACCACTACAACGCGCTCGATATCAGAAGAGACCTCATCAAGGCAGCGTTTGAGATCATCCATATCATTGTGCTTGAAAATACCTTTGTTGGCACTGGGGATATTGGTAATTCTCATGGCCCGTATGATGGAGTTGTGATTCAACTGGTCACCGATCCAATGTGTTTTTTTGTTTGATATGGACAATGCCAAACCACAGTTGGAAGTATAGGCTGAGTTGAAGATCTTTGCGGCCGGTTTTCCTACAAAGGCGGCGATCCTTTCTTCAAGTTGATGATGGTATGAAAAGGTGCCGTCAATGAACCTAACTGCTCCGGGCCCCACACCAAATTCATGGGTTGCTTTGTCTGCTGCTTCTATGAGTTTGGGATGGCAGGACAGCGACAGGTAGGAATTGGAGTTGAGCCGGATGAAATCCAGGTCACTGTCTTTAAGTTTATAGCGGGGCCCTTTTCCGTCGGCCGGCGGTATATAGCCTGTTATAACCCGTTCCGGGATCTTGGCCCGGCCTTCTGCAGCCAGGGCATCCAGTTCTTTTTCTAAACTTTTATCTAATTTATCTGTGGACATTGCGCGTTTCTCCGTGAATTTGAATTGTTTATTCCCAGTCCAGGATTACTTTTCCTGACTGGCCGGATGACATGACTTCAAACCCTTTTTCAAATTCAGTGTAATGAAATTTGTGGGTGATCAAAGGAGCGATGTCCAGGCCGGTTTGGATCATGGAAGTCATCTTGTACCAGGTTTCATACATTTCCCTACCATAGATACCTTTTATGGTCAGCATATTAAAGACCACTTTGTTCCAATCGATTTCCGTATTTTCAGGCATGATGCCGAGCATGGCAATTTTTCCACCGTGGCACATGTTATCCAGGATAGAGGCAAGGGCAGCAGGGTTGCCTGACATTTCCATGGCAACGTCAAACCCTTCTTTCATGCCCAAAAGCTTTTGGGCCTCTTCAACAGTGCTTTTGGTTACATCGATGGTCAGTGTGGCACCGGCTTTCTTGGCCAGGTCCAGGCGATATGGATTGACATCTGTGACCACAACATGCCTGGCACCTGAATGCTTTGCAATGGCAGCTGCCATACATCCAATGGGCCCTGCACCTGTAATCAAAACATCCTCACCAAGTACATCAAAGGAAAGTGCTGTGTGGGTTGCGTTACCTAAAGGATCAAAGCAGGCCAGTACATCTAAAGGAATCTGGGGATCGCAGTACCAGACATTGGTAACCGGTATGGCAAGATACTCTGCAAATGCACCTTCCCGGTTAACTCCTACACCTTTGGTGTCGTTACATAAATGGCGGCGCCCGGCAAGGCAGTTTCGGCAGTGGCCGCAGATTAAATGACCCTCACCGGAAACTAAATCTCCAGGCTTGAAATCCTTGACATGGGAGCCGACTTTTTCGATACGGCCTACAAATTCGTGGCCGATGTGCATGGGGACAGGGATCGTGTCCTGGGCCCATTTGTCCCAATTGTAAATATGTACGTCTGTACCGCAGATGGCTGTTTTGACGATTTTGATTAATACTTCAGTGTGGCTGATTTTCGGTATGGGTGCCTCTTCAAGCCAAAGCCCTGGTTCGGGTTTTGATTTGGCCAGAACTTTCATGGTTTTCATTTTTAATCCCCTTAAATTTATCAAAAATAGTAAAAGAGACGAATAAAAATGACACTATCATAAAATTATCAAAAGAGCCATGTTTTCCAGATGCTTTCGGGATAATTGGTATAGAGAAATCTCGGCACGTTTATCCCGGAACCGACTGACGTATTTTCTCTAAAAATTCGCCTGATGCCTTTTTCCCGGATAAACGTACCTTAGTGCAAAACTTATACAAATGTGTTCAAGATGGTTCACACCGATTAATCTATTTACAGAACCTGCAAAGCCCCTCGAAATAGGCGGGTTAACGAATATTTGCGGGTCGTTGGAATATGGCGGGCAGATCCTTGCTTGACAATGGAAAAACTTCATTGTATAAGCTTGTATATACAAGTTCAAATTCATAGAGACAACCCCAAAGTCCAAAAGGAGGGTAATATGATAGAAAACGCATCCATGAGCATTTGTCTGCCGGAAGCATTACCGCCAAAAAAAGAGTTTAAAACCGGTATCCGCCGAGCACCTGACCGTGGATTCCGGTTGACGCCAAAACAGACAGCTGTTGCTCTTAAAAATGCCCTTCGCTATGTCCCGCAAGTTCTTCATGATGAATTAATTCCTGAGTTCCTTCTGGAGTTGAAAACACGGGGCCGGATTTATGGATACAGGTTTCGTCCGGCAGGCGAGCTTAAAGCAAAGCCCATCCAGGAATATAAAGGAAAGTGTGAGGCCGCAAAAGCCATCCAGGTGATGATTGATAATAATCTTGATTTTGATGTGGCCCTTTATCCTTATGAACTGGTGACCTATGGAGAAACCGGGGCAGTCTGCCAGAACTGGATGCAGTACCTGCTGGTCAAACAATATCTGGAACAGATGACAGAGGATCAGACTCTGGTCATGCAGTCCGGTCATCCTTTGGGGTTGTTCAAGTCTTCTCCGGACAATCCCAGAGTGATCATAACCAACGGATTGATGGTAGGGCTTTATGATAATCCAGATGACTGGGAAGTCGCCGTACAGATGGGTGTCTCTTCCTATGGGCAGATGACAGCCGGCGGTTGGATGTATATCGGTCCCCAGGGGATTGTTCACGGTACTTATAATACCCTGCTCAATGCAGGGCGTAAAATGTGTGGCGTAGCCGGAGACGGTGATCTTGCAGGATTGCTCTTTGTTTCGTCTGGCTTGGGGGGGATGAGCGGTGCCCAGCCTAAAGCCGCCAAGATTGCAGGTGCGGTTTCCATTACTGCTGAGGTGGATTATTCCCGTGTGGAAACACGTCATTCACAAGGCTGGGTTGATGTGGTATCCGATGATTTAGAAGAGGTTCTATCCGCTGCAAAAGCAGCAGTTGCTGCAAAGGAAAATACATCAATTGCTTATCACGGCAATGTTGTTGATCTGTTGGCTTTTCTTGCTGAAAAGGACCTCAAAGTTGATTTGCTTTCAGATCAGACATCCTGCCATGTGGTGTATGACGGAGGATACTGTCCGGCGGGAATTTCTTTTGAAGAGCGGACACGGCTTCTGGCTCAGGACCGGGATAAATTTAAAGAGCTGGTAGATGAAAGCCTTAAGACTCACTACGTCCTGATCCAGAAAATGGCTGACAAAGGCACGTATTTCTTTGACTACGGTAATGCTTTCTTAAAGGCGGTATTTGATGCCGGTGTGACTGATGTGGCAAGGAACGGTAAAGATGCCAAAGACGGGTTTGTTTATCCCTCTTATTTTGAAGATATCATGGGTCCGATTTTTGATTATGGGTATGGCCCTTTTCGCTGGGTCTGTCTTTCCGGCAGCCCTGAAGACCTGGATAAAACAGATGCTGCTGCCATGGCTTGCATAGATCCGGACAGGAGGCCTGAAGACAGGGATAACTACGTCTGGATTCGGGATGCCAAAAAAAACAAACTGGTTGTAGGGTCCCAGGCCCGTATCCTTTATCAGGATGCAGGGGGAAGGGTGTCTATTGCCTTGCGTTTCAATGAAATGGTTAGAAATAAAGAGGTAGCAGGACCCATCATGCTGGGGCGCGATCACCATGATCCCGGGGGCACGGATTCACCTTTCAGGGAAACTGCAAATATTTATGACGGGTCTAATGTCTGTGCCGACATGGCCACTCACTGCTTTGCCGGGAATGCAGCACGGGGTATGACTATGGTGGCGCTGCATAACGGCGGAGGAACCGGCATCGGTAAAGCCATTAACGGGGGGTTCGGCCTGGTCCTGGACGGTAGTGAACGGGTGGATAACATTATCCGGTCAGCCATGTTATGGGATGTCATGGGCGGAGTGGCCCGGAGGAATTGGGCCGGCAATCCAAATGCCAGGGAAGTTGCCATGGCTTATAATCGCGAGAATGCCAACGGCGACCAGATTACCGTACCCCATTTGGCTGATGAGGCAAAGGTCGCTGAAGCCGTTAAAAAGGTAATTGGATAGATATAAGGTTGCATAAAAAGGCAGCAGGCATTGCTGTTCTGCTGCCTAACCGGTTTTTTCTTTGTACATACTTATAAAATTATTAAGTTTATCTGCATTGGTTTGCATAAACTGAATCCATAAATCTAAAACTTCACGGCCTTCATCTGTAATTGTGTAGATTCGCTTGGCTGCGCCCGCCTCTTTGGTTTCCCATTCTGATTTAACCAGATTATCTTCCTCCATTTGGCGTAGATGGCGGTAAATCATGCCTGGTGGGGCAGCCCCTTCTATAAATCCGAACGACTGGATGGTGGAAATCAGTTCGTATCCGTAGGAAGGTGCTGAAGCAAGTCCTAAAAGTACAGAAGCCTGGATATATCTTTCCTGGCGGCCTGACCCGGGCATATTCTTATGTGCCATGTATGACTCCTTGACATATATCCTTTAAGGATATATAGTTTAAATCACAATATGGTCTTGTCATACCATATTGCTTACTTAAAAAACAGGAGCTTATCATGAGCAAGATTTTTGTCAGGGAAAGACGTAAGGTCGAAAAAGGTGAGAAAAAGGCCAGGTTCCGCGTGGTGGGACTGAGCGGAAAAGACGTTAAGATTTATACCAAACACATTCGCAAGAACGAACTGGAATTGATTGCAAAAGAAACCGGCGCTGAGATTATTTATCTGCCCAAACATGGCACAGGTAACCGGGACGGTAAGATGTAACATCTTTTTTTTTATGTTATTGAGTTTTCTCAACTGAAACGGTCCGGGCAACAGTTTAGAGGCTGTTTCCCGGACCGTTTTGATTCAGTTTTTTTGGCAGTATGGGCAGATATTTACTGGTCACAGCGTCCCAGAGCAGGGTTTCCATAAGAACCATGCGGTTGTGAGCGGAGCCCGAATGGTTTAATATTGTATCCCACTGATCTTGAAGCTCCCGCAGCCTTTTCTTCCGGCTTTCTTTTTGTGCACTGTTGATGGTTTTTTCAATCGCTTTTTTTCTTTCCAATTCAAACATAAACCGGTTTTCCTTAAACAACCGTGACATCCGATCATGCTCGGCTAAAGCCTGGGCTTCATATCGATATTCAATGGAAGGTTTCATAGCACTCTCACTTGTTTATCAGATGGTAAACCTTGAAATCATCTGGTTGAGTTTTTCTGCCAATCCTGACAAACCTTGAGCGCTTTCTTTTACGTAAGCGGCATTGGAGTTTGTCTGACGGGCGCCCTCATTGACTTGTGCAATATCTCTGTTCACTTCTTCTGTAACAGAAGACATTTGATTCATACTGTTATTGACTTCCTGTACACCGGAAGCAGCTTGTGTAATGTTTTTTGATATCTCCTGGGTGGTCGCAGATTGCTCTTCCACAGAGCTTGCAACCGTTCCTACAATTTCATTGATATCGTTTATTACCGAAACTATGGTTTCAATGGCAGATACAGATTCGTTTGTTGTGGTTTGTACCTCTGAAATCTGTTTGTTGATTTCACTTGTCGCTTCTGCTGTCTGCTGTGCCAAGTCTTTTATTTCTCCGGCCACAACTGCAAAACCTTTACCGGCCTCACCTGCGCGGGCTGCTTCAATTGTAGCATTCAAAGCCAAAAGGTTGGTCTGCTCCGAAATATCTGCAATGGTCTCCGTCACTTTATTGATTTGGTTTGCCGCACGTCCCAGTTCATTAACTTTTTCAGAAACAGTCTTTGCATCCTCAACAGCATTTAGGGTTATTTCACTTCCTTTGGTGGTATTGTTTGCAATTTCCTGGATGGTGGAAGCCATCTCTTCTGCTGCAGAAACCACCATCTGGATATTTGCAGTTGTATCTTCTGTTGCTGATGCTACGCCGGTCATGTTGGAACTCATTTCTTCGGCGGCTGCAGACACGGAACTGGATTTTTCAGACGTTTCTTCACTGATTGATGATATCTGGTCAGACACACTTGACAGTTTACCTGAAGAATCACTTAAATCCCCAACTCCGGCCTTAACATTGGTAATCATTTCCTTAAGGTTGACAGACATAGTGTTCAGCGCTTTTGCAAGCTTTCCGGTTTCGTCTTTTGGCAAGGTTTTTAAATCAATGGTCTGGGTGAGATCTCCTTTGCTGATCTGGGACGATAGATCTAAACACTTGGCAAAGGCACCTCCAACAAGCCAACTGAGGGCAAATCCCATGGCAAGGGCGCACCCCAGTGTAAACAAGACCAATACAGCTAATATGATTTCAGATTGTTTCTCATGGGATTCAAGCGCGGTAAGACCAATTTCCATCGCATCATGAATTAACCCTTCTGCTTCGTCAGCAAGGGCGATAAAGGCTTCGAATTCTTTGTCAAATGCGGCATCCACCTCGCTTCCGGCGGCACTTTCCGTTGAATTGTTTTCATATCGCTTTTTGGCAGAGGCGATAAAGGTGTCGATACTTGAAACAATTGGGTTGGTTTTTTCCTGGCCAAAAATATCAGACATGGACTCAACTTCTTTTCTGGCAGTTTCCATTCCCGATATCACATCCTGAAATTGAATCGTATCATCTCCTGCTAAAAGTTCTTCAAAAAAGAGATGATTGTCAGCAAGTAAGAATTTTGCGCTTCCTGCAGCCACAATAGCGTCCAACTTACCAACATCATTTTTGTTCTGATTGATCAGATTATCAAGCTCTTTGATAATACTTTCGTAAGCCATATCAAAGTCCTGGTCTGCCTGTGATCCGGTTCCCGCAGCAGATGAGCGGGTGTCATACCGTTTTTGAGCACTTTGTATGAAATTCTGAACGCTGGTTTTGACAAGTTGCATTTTTTCAAGGACTTTGGGATCGGTACTGGGGTAAAAAGTGCCTTCATCGTTTTTTCCCCCGGAAAGAATCGCATCACAGTAAAATAAAGTTTCGTCGAGCATCGCCCATACTTCTTTTATATCTTCGGCAGCATCCCCGGCCATGATTTCTTCAAATACAAGATGGGCGTTTGTCGCAGTCAGTTTAATTTCCATTGCCGCATCGCCAAGAGGGGCTAATTTTTCTCCCACATTAACCCCTTCATGTCCGACCTGCTTAATGCTGTAATAACCGTAGAAGCCTGTTATTCCTGTTAATACGGCCACAAAGAAAAATGAGCCAATGAATTTGGCACGAATACTCAACCCGAGAATCGTTTTCATTTTTACCCTCTATAAAATGGTTTCTAATTGAATTTATTGAAAATTAACCGGGGAACCAAAACATTAGAAGTGTTTGATTAACCTGGATTTCAATAAACTATTCGGACATGTACAAAAATCGTTGTGTATGGTCACGAATTAATGATTTTGGGTTTAATTTTAAGGACAGATTCCTTTTACTAAATTAGAACAACTATGACACATTCAATGTGGAGAGGCAAATAAATTTTCTATGCGAATATGCAAAATTGGATTTGCCGGTTTCCTTTTGAGGGAAACCGGCTTGGTATGGCTTTACTCTTTGTAGATTATTGTTCCGACATGCTTTCCGTCCAGTGCATCTTTTATTTTTTCAGGATGCCTTAATGCATCAATGATCTGGAGTTCTTTTAAACATTTTGCGTTTTTGAGCATGTTGAGAATGGGACGTTCGAGAATAAGATCGTCCAGATCCAACTCAATGAGATCGTCAACAGAAATTTTATCGTAAAATTCAAGTTTATCTTTGTCTTTCGCCTTTTTGGGATCTTGGGCATAGAGGCCGGTTTCGTCTTTGAGATAGATCAATGACTTGGCCCCGATGTTCTCAGCCAGCAAAAAAGCGCCGCAGTCTGTGCGATGGGGAGGGATGGAACCGAATTCTGCCGGATGTTCAAAAAAACCATAGGGTGGGATGCCTGTGGTTATGGGCAGATGGCCCTGGCGGCAGAACATGGTTAGCTGTTCTAGATGATCTCCGTGACCGATTCTCACCCCGCCGTGCTTGGCTAAAAGAACAGAAAGCATGACGGCATTCTGGGAGGAAACCTTGTCGCCCAGTTTAGAAAGAACGCCGGTTGGCATGCCCAAGTCTACGCCAATGTTATATACATGGCGGGCCCGGGTGCCGCCGCCTGTCATCAGTAGCAGTTTGTACTCTTCTTTGAGTTTAACAAGCTCATCAACAATGGGGAATATGGCCTTGGCACCCCGATCCATGATACTCTGGCCACCTATTTTTAAAACATTGATATCCGGGTGCATTCTAAAGTATTCACCGGATTCGGTAGTTTTTAAGAACTCTTTGCTTACCAGGGATTCCCCAAGCATCGGGGTGTCAATATGGAGCCGCCCTTTTTCGTCCTGTTCTTTTATCAATTTTCCCATATTTTTTTCTCCTCTAAATCATAGTGTTCTGCAGATTGATTCGGTATGGCTTGGGCTTATATAGATTACCCATCATACGTGAAGATTTGGGTTTTATCCATAAAATTCCACCAAGCCCTAAAATCCCTTTGCTTTCACCTTATGAATATCTTAATATGAAATTTTACGGAACTGGGCCGTCCTGATGTCTGGTGTAAGTTTCTTCTTGACAAAGGGATTTTGAACGGCTCATATTTGGTTTTATCAAACTTTTGTTAAATTAGATTGAACACGGAGGCGTAATGGAGATTAAAGTAACCCGGGCTGCCCAAATAGGAACCCGGCCCAAGGATGAAGACCTGGGGTTTGGTACGGTATTCACCGACCATATGTTTGTAATGGAATATGAGCAGGACAAAGGGTGGGTGAACCCGCGCATTGAGCCTTATGCTGACTTTTCCATGTCTCCGGCAGCCATGGTACTTCACTATGGACAGGCCATTTTCGAAGGGCTCAAGGCCTATAAAACACCTGATGGAAATATCCAGCTTTTCCGCGCTCGGGACAACTTTGCCAGGATGAATCGGTCAGCCCGCGGGATGTGCATCCCTGAAGTGGATGTAGATTTTGTTATGGATGCGTTAAAACAACTTATCAAGCTGGAAGAACACTGGATTCCGGAAACGCTGGGGACCTCTTTGTACATCCGGCCCACCATCATTGCCACCGACCCGTTTATCGGTGTAAGAGCGTCCTTTACTTACAAGTTTTACATCATCCTTTCCCCTGTGGGTGCATATTATGCACAAGGATTGAACCCTGTAAAAATATGGGTATCAAAAGACCACGTAAGAGCTGTCCGTGGTGGGGTAGGTGAATTTAAAACTGCAGGCAACTATGCCGCAAGCCTTTTGGCCGGCGAAAAAGCCAAAGAAGAAGGGTATGTGCAGGTCATGTGGCTGGATGCCCTTGAAATGAAATACATTGAAGAAGTCGGGGCCATGAATATCTTTTTCATCATTAATGGTGAATTGGTTACCCCGAACCTTTCAGGCAGCATCCTTCCTGGTATTACCCGGTATTCCGTTATAGACCTTGCCAAAAAATGGGGCATGACGGTTTCCGAGCGCAAGATTGGTATTGAGGAAATTTTTGAGGCCCATGCAAACGGACAGCTGACAGAAGTGTTTGGATCGGGTACTGCTGCTGTAATTTCCCCTGTAGGTGAAATTCGTTTTGGTGACCGTGTTATGAATATTGGTGACGGCACGCCGGGCGACACATCCATGAAATTCTACAATGCCCTGACATCAATTCAGTACGGAAAAGAAGAAGATACAGAAGGTTGGATAGAGGTTATCGATTAATTCCCAAGTAAAATGACGGGGAAATCGATTTTTTATGAATGAAATTTTTTAGACCAGAAGCGCTGAACGAGCGCTCAGTCAAAGATGGAGTTTGATCACCCTCAAACTATTGGAGATGAAATGGCTAAAAAGAAAGAAATGACCCCCATTGGAAAGCGGATCAGACGTGCCAGGCTGGACAAAAAGATCAGCCTGGACACCATGGCAAATGAAACCGGATTATCTAAAGACTTCATCAAGAAGATAGAAGGCGGAGAGCAGCGTCCTTCAGTTGGGACGCTGCTTCAGATATCACGTACCCTGCAATTGGATTCAAGCTTTCTGCTCAAAGAACAGGATGACACCCTGGAAGAACGGGCAGATGCCTATACCAAGCGGACGGACAACTATGCGTACACGCCCCTGACACCCGGTGCTGAAAATAAGCACCTAAAGGCGTTTCGTATTGTTGTTGAAGCCGGTACCCGGCACGAAGGTGTCGGGTTTCAGCATGAAGGCGAAGAGTTTGCCTATGTGCTCAAAGGCAAGGTTGAAATCCAGGTTGGGGACCATGTCAACACCTTGAAAACAGGAGACTCTCTCCATTTCAATTCAGCGGTGAAGCATGACCTGCGCAATGTCGGCGATAAAAATGCCGAGCTCATTGTGGTTGTTTATGCCCCCTAATTTGGTCCATTCAAATTTTTAAGATTGAGTGCCTTAAGACGATTGAAAAGGAGATGTCATGTTATTCAAGCTGACTGATGAACAGTTGATGATTCAGAATATGGTCCGTGAATTCTCACGTAAAGTGATCGCGGCCACCGCAAGTGAGCGGGATAAAACCAAAGAATTCCCAGCAGAAAATTTCAAACAGATGGGGGAACTGGGACTGATGGGTATGATGGTCCCTGAAGAATACGGGGGAGAGGCTGCCGATGCAGTATCCTATGTCCTGGCCCTGTCAGAAATCGCATACTCCTGCGCCTCAACCTCAGTGGTAATGTCTGTGCAAAACTCCATTGTATGCGAATCCTTTAATAAATTTGGTACTGACGAGCAAAAAAAAGAGTTTCTTGTCCCCTTGGCGGAAGGGGAAATCATCGGTGCTTTTGGTCTGACCGAACCCGATGCAGGTTCTGATCCCGTGAGTCAGGCTACAACCGCAGAAAAAGACGGGGATGAATACATTATCAACGGTACGAAACGGTTTATCACTTCCGGTGAAAATTGTTCCGTTGTACTAGTAACAGCCAAAACAGATGAGACCAAAGGCCATAAAGGAATATCCTGCTTTATCGTGCCCAAAGGAACGCCCGGTCTTATTGTTGGTCATCATGAGGATAAAATGGGGCTAAGGGCCTCAGATACAACAGACCTGATTTTTGAAAACTGCCGAGTACCTGCAACCAATATTTTGGGCAAAGAAGGGGATGGGTTTAAGATTGCCATGTCAGGGCTGGACAGTGGCAGAATCGGTATTGCCGCCCAATCTTTAGGTGTTGCCCAGGCCGCTTTTGATGCGGCGGTCAAATATGCCAAAAAGAGAAAGCAGTTTGGGGTGCCCATTACCAAGCACCAGGCCATTCGGTTCCAAATAGCAGACATGGCTGTACAGATCGAAGCAGCTCGGCAATTGGTTTTTTCAGCAGCATCCATGAAGGACCGTGGCGAGAATTTTACCCGCGAAGCCTCTATCGCCAAGCTCTTTGCTTCTGAAATGGTGCAGGATATAACGGCCCGGGCTATACAGATTCATGGCGGTTACGGGTTTACCAAGGATTATGATGTGGAACGCTTTTACCGGGATGCCAGGGTGTTTACCATTTATGAAGGTACAAGCGAAATCCAGCGCATTGTTATTTCAAACAATATTCTGAAAGATAAGCGCAAACCCTAAACCCTCACACACCAATAGAAAAGGGCAGCCCATTTAGTTACGGGACTGCCCTTTTTTATTTCTGAAAATCCTTGCCACTTCCCTGAATACTACCGCTAATCCAGTATATCTGATATAGCAACTCTCAAAATAAATTTTTTATTGGCCTGATGAACAAGGGCATACCAATACAAATACCGGCCCGTTTGTTTTAAGAAACGGCTGCCGAATTTTTTCCAAAAATCCGCCTGATGCCGTCTTCTTAAAACAAACGACCCTAAGTGGGCAAATGGCAATACCTCGAATTGAGGATGCTACCTATAATTATAGCAATTGCCATAATGTTTTTCGTTTTGAAGATTGAACTGCAGGCTCATTGAGTAGATCCAAACAGAAAATCTATTTGGCAGTCGCTATAAGCATATAGGTTTATCTCATAGGCTTGTTTATCCCGGAAAAAGGCATCAGGCGCATTTTTTGTTAAAATGCGGCAGCCGCTTCCGGGATAAACAAGCCGGTGTTTGAATATGCAATGTGCCAAACAGGATGCAGCACCATAAATTTAGAGAGCAGAAAAGGTTTCGATTAAATCCTGTTTTTTAATCGGTTTTGAAATAAACCCATCCATGCCGGCAGACAGAAAACGCTCCCTATCCCCTTTCATGGCATTGGCTGTCAAGGCGATAATGGGGGTATGGAACGGTGTTTGTCCCTCTATCTCACGAATGTGCCGGCAGGCATCCTCGCCTCCCATTACCGGCATTTGAATGTCCATAAGAATCACATCAAATGCATTGGGATTGGTTTGAATTAATTCTACTGCCTGTTTACCATTTTCTGCTATAAGAACGTCATGCCCAAGGGATTCTAGCATTTTAACGGCTACGCGGCGGTTTATTTTATTGTCTTCTACCAAAAGAATTTTCCGGGAATCGTTCGGCAGGTCAGTCTTTTGCTGGCGGATTTCTTCCAGGGTATACCGGGTCACAAGGGGAGCAGATTGCTTGGGGGGGAGCATGGCTCGGATACAATCCAATAGCTGGCCTTTTTTAACCGGCTTGGTCAAAAAAGCCTGAAACCCAATTTGGCGCAATTGATCGGCATCCCCCCGTCTTGCCATAGAAGATATCATGGCAATGGGTAAAACCTCATGGCTATACGTCTCACGTATTTTTCGGCCAAGCTCCCGGCCCGACATGTCAGGCATCTGAAAATCAATAATGGCCAGATGGATATTATGCTTTTCTTCCGCGAGTAGTTCTAACGCCTGTAATCCGCTGCCTGCACAGCAACAAGTACATCCCATGGAAACTAAAAATGACTGGAAAACTTTCTGGTTCATGGGGTTGTCATCAACGACCAGAACACGAGTGCCTTGAATATCAGAAGCCAGATCAACCTCAGGGGGCATTGTGTCAGGGGTTTTGAAAGCAGCAGTAAAGAAAAAAGTGGAGCCCTGTCCTAAAAGACTTTCCACCCATATTTTTCCACCCATAAGCTCTGTAAGCTGTTTTGAAATGGCTAGGCCAAGTCCTGTTCCTCCATATTTTCGAGTGATAGAGGCATCAACCTGGGTAAAGGAATCAAAAAGAAAAGCAATCTTTTCCTCTGGAATACCTATACCTGTGTCTTTGACACGAAAAAGAAGTTCTATGGTGTTATCGCTGTTAATTTTTTCAACAGATACGTGGATCAAAATATCGCCTTGATCCGTGAATTTCACTGCGTTTCCGGCAAGATTGGTCAATACCTGGCGAAGTCTGCCCGGGTCACCACTGATCAGGACCGGAACATCCGGATCGATTAAACAGGCAAATTCAATACCTTTTTCATAGGCTTTAACCCCCATCATATCTGAAAACGAATCCAAGGTGACGTTGAGGTTAAAGTCTATGGATTCAGTCTCCATCATGCCTGCTTCACTCTTTGAGAAATCAAGGATGTCATTGATCAGCCGTAAGAGCGCATCAGCGCTTTCCTGGGCAGATTGGGCAAAGTCTTTTTGCTCAGGAGTCAGTGAGGATTCTGCCAGGATATCCACCATACCAATGACCCCGTTCATGGGAGTCCTAATTTCATGACTCATGTTGGCTAAAAATTCGGATTTGGCCCTTGTTGCACTTTCTGCTTCTTCTTTGGCTTTTTCCAATGCCCTGTATCCTGCAGCATATTCAGTTTCAAGTTTTTGATAGCTTAACTGGATTAGTCCAACAACTAAAAGAATGATAAAAATCATTAAAAAAATGGGCAGCATGGACATTTCCATGTTTGTGTTAGCCAGGATGGACTGGCCTGACAAAGGGTAGATTAAGTAGTAAAAGGCTCTATGCCAGAAAAATAAAGCAATCATACCAAGCGCCCCTGTAAGAAGCCAGTTGCCCTTGCCCAAGGATTGTCGATTATAGCGAACTTGGAGCCTTAGACAAAGACTGGCGTATACTGCCAGGACAAGCGAAATTAGACAGACACGAACAGAAAGAACAGGGTATGGATATAGGAAAAACAGATAAAGGACGATATAAATTGCAAAGGCTATATAATGGCGTTTGGGAGATATAGGAACTTGTGCAAACATCCTGAATCCCTTGTAAAACTGATAGGCTGCATAAAATACCAGGCCGTTTCCTATCGTTACAGCAATCCCCATTGGGATTAAACCCTGAAGTCCTATAAAAATAACCCCCAGGGTGATCCAGATAAAGGAAAAGGTCCAGGTTTTAAATCCGGGATAGGTTCTCCTGGATGCCATGAAATGAAACATGCACAGAGCCATGGTGATGGAAACCACAGCAAGGGCCATGAACAAAGAGCGTGTATCCATTGTCAATATCATCTGTCAAGCGTCCGGTCAGCCTGTTGAGGCCTTGGATATGTTTTATGGTCATCAATTCGTTTGATGAGCAGTGTAGGCCAAATATAAGGATATCGCAAGATTAAAGCTTATTCGTACGGGTCAATTATACGGCAAAACTATAGGTCCTTGAAATTAATATGATTAAGTGATGGTTGACTTGTCGACCGATGTTCGATAAATAAACCACCAGACGCCAAAATGATCGGTAGATGAGCGCTCAAAAACATTCTCCGGTAGACCCGGTAAATGTTATTGCATAATAACCCCTATGTCAGGAGGACGCATGCACACTCGTCAAACAACAGGCCTATGGATATTCTTCATTTCTTTGATAATCCTTTTTTTTCCAATACAGGCACCAGCCGGAATTGACGAAGGAGAGGCACTTTATAACAAATTATCCGTCCATGCAAATTCATCTAACGCAAGCGATTTGTTTACACGTATCAACAATAAAGGGCAGCAATTAGACTGGGCGTCTGCAACAACAGAACGTTTTGAAGGGAACCTTCGGATTATCCGTCAGAAATCCGAATTGCAAGATGCGACTTCCGTATACCTGTTGCGAAAGCTATCGGGTGAAATTCTCATCCTTGCGTTACCTGACAACTTAGCAGAGTTGGAACCTGGCTCTTCTTCAGCATATTCCGGTTTAGATGAATTATTTAAGAGTAAGTTGATGTTTAATGTTTTAATGGTAAATGGAAAGATTGACGGCACCACCCATACATTTGCCCGGCTTTCTTCAAAACCTGAGCCGTTATTGTTAGACCGGCTGTTTAAAATCTCCATCATTCTTATGCTTTTTTTCGTGATGGTGGGTATGGGCATGACCTTAACTGTTGATGATTTTACCCTACTGTTCAAGTATCCTAAAGGCATTATTGTGGGAGAGATTCTGCAATTTGGGATTATGCCCCTTCTGGCGGTGGGCTTAGGATATCTTATGGGGTTTCATACCTCATATCCGTTCATTTTTGTGGGGATGGTACTGATCACAGCCATTCCCGGCGGCGTCACCTCTAATCTTATGACCTATTACGCAAAAGGTGATTTGGCCTTGTCCATATCCCTCACCTCTTTTTCTACGGTGTTATCCATCTTTTTTACACCACTGCTTCTTGCATTATATTGTGCCAATATGCCTGACATCACCATACCGGTAAAGGTTGTTATCCAGACAATCATGATTCTTGTGATTATTCCGTTGATCCTTGGAATGGGATTCCGTAAAAAATGGCCAAAAGCTGCCCAAAAAGCCACTCCGTTTTTTTCAGCCCTTGGCATTATCGCTCTCCTTGTTCTAATTGGGGCAGGGATTTTGGGCAATTTAAGTCTTTTTGCCGATACTGCCAGATACGGCCTCAAATTTTATTCTACCATTTTTACAATTACGATGTCGGGTATGCTGCTGGGAATTGTCTGTGCAAAAATTGTCGGAATTAACAATTATCAAAGCCGTGCTATTTCATTGGAAACAGGGCTTCGTAATTCCGCTTTGGCCATGACCATCGCCTTGTTAATCCAGGATTCAATGGGTGATTTTTATTCCTCTATGTTTGTTACCTCAGGATTATTTGGCCTTATCATGTACCTTGCCGGTATTGTGTCCATTGTGTTGTATCCATATATCCTGCCTATGGAGGAAACCGGGGAGCAAAAAGAAGAGCAATCTGTTGCACTGTAGATGACGATTCACTGACTTTATGCTCGTTTTATTGGAGCCCTGTGTTCGAACCATAGGATTCATCCGTAGGCGTTTAATTTGTCGGTAAGGTCACTAACATATACAAAACTTCGGCTCGCTTTTCCTAAGAAACGGCTGCCGCACTTTTACGAAAAATATACCCGGTGCCGTTTTCTTAGGGCAAACGAGCCAATGCGTCAAAATTAGATTCGTCAATCTTGCCTTAAACCGGTTCTATGCTTACAAACTGCTTTGTGGTTCATACATTGCAAGATATAAATTTGATACTTACCTTAATCAATACCTAATGATTAAAGATTAGACTACAAAAATTCAAACCAATCTTTTAACTGAATTGGAAGTAGTTATGGAAAAAGTATTGTTTATCTGTGGTGGAAACACCGGCAGGAGCCAGATGGCTGAAGCCTATCTTAAAGAGCTTGGTGGTGATTCGTTTGAAGTCAAAAGTGCAGGCTTGAATCCGGGAGTATCTGTTAACCCTTTGGTAGTGGAAGTGATGAAAGAAGAGGGTATCGACCTTTCTTCCAACCATCCTAAGGCGGCGTTTGATTTTGTTAAATCCGGCGAATTGTTCGCTTATGTCATTACAGTTTGTGACAAAGAAACCGATGATAATTGCCCGATTTTTCCCGGTATCCGGAAAAGAGAAAACTGGCCGTTTCCAGACCCTGAGGCTGCGTCCGGGAGTCATGAAGAGAAGCTTTCACAGATACGGGAGATCCGGGATCGGTTAAAAGAGAAGATTATAAAGTTTTTTGATCTGACTTCTTAGAAAAAGGCTTAATGTGGTTCTCAAAAATATGTTCCTCTATAATGTGAGTAGAATGATTGCCGGTAGCGTTCTCGAATGAAGGCTCTGCCGTTTGAGTACTTAGGCTCGTTTGTTCTAAGAAGGCGGCATCAGGCGGATTTTTCTAAAAAAATTCGGCAGCCGCTTCTTAGAATAAACGGGCCGGTATTTATATATGGGATGCTATTGTTCACTAAGGCCAATCGGAAATTTATTTTGAGTGTTGCTATAACCCAAAGAATTTTAATGTCATAATACAAAAACAGGTATTGGGCAGGAAACATATATGTTCCGCACCAATACCTGTTTTATTTATAACGTATTCAGGCCCTTTTATCGGGTAGATTTACACCCTCTAATATTGGCCGCCTTCAAATATGGAGTCGGCAAACGCCACATCTTCCGGACAGAAAACAAAAAGGCATTTGCCATCCCCGGTAGTGACGGATCCGTAAACATAGTTGATATTTATCCCTTCTTCACCCAGCCGCTTGGTCATCTTTGACAATTCACCGGGTTTGTTGGTGATATCAATGGCCACCACCTCTTTGGAATCAAACAAGTATTTTTCTTCCTTGAGCAGTTCTATGGCCTTGTCCGGATCATTGGGCAAAAGACGGATCAGGGCAAATTCGGCCGAATCCCGCCGCATGGATGAATAACTGGCAGAAGATGCAAGCCGTTTCAGGGATTTGCCCCGGGCTTCGAACAAGTTCTGGACATACGACGAGGCATCCTGGATGGTGATGGCGTCAATATTAACACCCGCATCTCCCAAAAGGGATGTCAGTCTTCCCAGTTCTCCGGGCACATTCTTAAGAAATAGCGATATTTCACGTCTGATCATCTTTTGTCCCCCTTTAGTTTAGAAAAGCTTAAAGAACTTCAAAAGTCATAACCATATGCATTACCTTTGATGCATAGCTTTTCTTATTTATTATATTAACTTATGCCTGAGCTGCTGCCACTCCTTTATCAAACGCATCCATGTTCATGGGGATGATTTTGGCTTTGGCAGCAAATTCTTCTTTAATGCAGTTTTTGAGCAGATCCAGATCCACCAGCCCACTTTTGGCAGCAAAGGCTGCAAGAGCAACAATATTGGCCGCCCGGACAGATCCTGCTTCAATGGCAATGTCATTAACCGGTACAACAAGTTCGTCGATGTCGTCTCTTTGGCTTCTGACCGGAATCAGAGACGAATTAATAAACACAATACCGCCAGGTTTAACCGTGTTGTCAAATTTTTCCAGGGACGGCCGGTTCATGGCAACAAGGTGTGTTGGGTTTTTGATGATGGGCGACCCTATATATTTGTCGCTGATTACCACAGTGCAATAGGCGGTTCCGCCCCGCATTTCAGGTCCATATGAGGGAATCCAGGCGACTTCAGCCCCCTGTTTCATTGCGGCATAGGCTAAAAGTTTGGCACTGAGAAGGATGCCCTGTCCGCCGAATCCTGCAAATTTTACTTCTGTCTGCATAGGTTACTCCTTGTCAGTTATTATTCTTCAGGGGTCTTGTAATCGCCCAGTTCATAATAGGGCAGCAGTTCTTCTTCAGCCCACTTCAGTGAATCTAAGGGCGTCATACCCCAGTTTGTCGGACAGGTGGAAACCACCTCGACAAAACTGAAACATTTACCTTCCAACTGGTATTCAAAGGCTTTTTTAATGGCTTTTCTTGCTTTGTTTACCTGCTGGGGTTTGAGCACTGCCTGGCGAGTTACATAACCGGGAGTTACGATTTCACTCATGATATTGGCCATGCGCATGGGCATACCAGTCTGAACGGTATCACGTCCCACAGGGGCAGTGGTGGCACGCTGTCCAGGCATGGTGGTTGGAGCCATCTGGCCGCCTGTCATACCGTAAATAGCGTTGTTGATAAAGATGACGGTGAATTTTTCACCCCGGTTGGCCGCATGCATGATCTCGCCCATACCGATACTGGCAAGGTCGCCGTCCCCCTGGTAGGTGAAGACCATCAGGTCTGGTCGAACGCGTTTGATACCGGTGGCCATGGCAGGTGCTCTGCCGTGGGCGGCTTCCTGGAAATCGCAGTCAAAGTAATTGTAGGCCATAACTGCGCAGCCTACAGGAGCGATGCCAACTGTTCTATCCTGGATACCCAGCTCATCAATGGCTTCGGCCACAAGACGGTGTACGATACCGTGGGTGCAGCCCGGGCAGTAGTGGGTATAGTTCTCGCTTAATGCTTTGGGCTTATGAAATGTTTTTCCCATTATATTCTCCTTGACCGGTTCTTATTTGCCGATCAGCTCTTTTACGATTTCGATGATTTTTTCAGGTGAGGGGATTTCACCGCCGCATTCTCCATAGAATTCAACAGGCTTGATGCCTTTGACGCAGCGCTGAACATCTTCCACCATCTGGCCCATGCTCATCTCGATACTGATAACGGATTTGCAACTTTCTTTGGCAGCTGCATCATAAACCTCTTCTTCCGGGAAGGGGAATACGGTTTTGGGCCTGAACATGGCCACTTCAATACCTTCATCTTTGAGCATGTCAATGGCAGTCCGGCATACACGGCTCATGGTGCCGTAGCTTGTGATAAGTACCTGGTAATCGGTATCGTCATTGTAAAGCTCGTATTGGACTTCCTCTTTTTTCATCTGCTCGTATTTGGCTTTGAGGACAAGGTTGTTGTTGTTGAGTTCAGCAGGATCAAGGAACAAGGATTTTACCAGGTTTCTTTTTTTGCTGTTCCGGGTGGCCATACCGTTGGTGGCCCACTCGTCCTTGTTTGAGGGCTCTGATTTGAGATCCTCAGGGAATTCAACAGGTTCCATCATCTGGCCGATCATTCCGTCACCCAGAATCATGACAGGGGTACGGTATTTCTCAGCTAATTCAAATGCCTGCATGGTCATTTCAACTGCTTCCTGTACTCCGTCCGGTGCCAGAACCAACATATGGTAATCACCGTGTCCGCCGCCCTTGGTGGCCTGGAAGTAATCACCCTGGGAAGGTAGAATTCCGCCAAGTCCGGGGCCGCCCCTGACAATATTAACAAATACTGCCGGGCACTGGGCTGCGGCAATATAGGAGATGGCTTCGCTCATGAGACTGACCCCAGGAGAAGATGATGTCGTCATAACCCGTTCGCCGGCACCGGCCGCGCCAAAAATCATATATCCGACAGCTACTTCACTTTCGCCCTGGAGGAATACGCCGCCTTCTTCAGGCAGCCTTTTGCACAGGTACTCGGCTACTTCCGACTGGGGTGTAATAGGATATGCAAAATAATTTAAACAGCCCGCCCGAATGGCGGCTTCGGCGATTGCCTCATTACCTTTCATTAACACTTTTGCCATTATATTTGTCCTTAACTATTAAATATGTTACGCGGTCTCTTCTTCAACGATGCTGATGGCAACATCCGGGCACATGACACAGCAAATGGTACAATAAATGCAGTCATCCGGCCGTGCCTGGTAGACGGGAAAATGTCCTTTTGCATTCACTTTATCGGTGATCTCAAGGACGTCTTTTGGGCAAAAATGCACACAGAGCCCGCATCCTTTACACCTTTCGGAATCAATAATATGTTTCAGGGCCATTGTTACACTATCTCCTAAAGGTTAATTGCGTTTCCAAGGTGGTGCCAGTTTCCTGTCGATGGAAAGGATCGGACAGTTGATCCTGTCCATGTCCAACTCTGGCATCAGTTCGGTTGACGCGGTTATAAATTCAATATTAAGGCCGGTGGCGGCGGAAACCTCTTTGACCAAGTCTAAACCGCTGTAAATAATATCCGGCGTTGTTTCATCGATGAGGTTGGCATTGGACACAAGGCCTGTAACCTTGAGTTTGGAAGATGCTTCAATTTCTGTTTTAATGGTAAGACAGCCCTCCAGGTTTTCCGTAAAAGGACGCAAGGGGTTTATGACCTGGAGCATCTGGACTTTTTTGCCTTTAAGAACATCTGCAAGTGCTGCAAGCACGGTGACGCCTACGTCATCTCCGCCTGCATCTAAAATTGTCAGCTCGGCCGGGTCCTGAATGATGCCTGCGACAGCAGGGGTAAGGATAGGAAGGTCGGCATGCATGTATTTGGCATCCGGTAGTACCACTTCCACACCTAAATTTGTCAAGGGCTTTCGGGCTTCTCTGGAACGAAAATATGGGTTGACCAGGTCCAGGTCTGTAATTTTCACAGACAATCCCCTGGCTCTTCCGTTGGCTGCCAGGTTGACAGCGGTTTCGCTTTTTCCGCTGCCATAGTTGCCGGCTATTATAATTGTGCCGCTAAGGTTGATTTCCACGCCATTACCCTTTTAAAAATTGGCAGGAGTGTTTGCTTAAATTAAACTAAGTTTACTAAGACTATAAAACTCCTAAATACCCGCTTTGTCAAGAAATTATTACTGTTGATCCAAACTATAGCCAAAACATCATTTAAACCAGATTGGGATAGGTTTTGCAAGGACAATGGTTAGAATTCTGCAAGGTTTTTTAAAAGCATTCCATATGGCGGAACAAAGAGGGTATCAGGTGTCTAAATCCGACAGAAGGCTGGCCACTTCATTGCGGGTAAGCCGCCGGCCCAATTCCATACTCTTTGATTTAACTTGTTTGGTGATCTCACCAAGGCGCCCGATATCAAAAGAAAGGTTCTCCTGTTCCAGGTATTTTTTTACAAGAAGTTTTCCGCAGAGGGGATTTAAAAAAAAGCGTTCCTCGTCTGAGCTGCCGAAGCCTTCTTGTGCATGGGTCCCTGCTACATGGGTTTTGACTGCTTCTCCGAATGCAGGACAGGTATATCCCATAAGGTCAAGTCCGGTCTGGGTTTTAACAATTGAATTAACATAGGAGTAATATTCTTTGAAGCCGTCTTCATTATCTGTGTCCAGCTTGATATCCCAGCCCTGGCGTTTGAGCATCCGGGCCGTTGTATAAAGGTCAGAGATCCCGTTGCGTTCGCCAATACCCAAGGCAGTTGCTTCTAAAATCCGGGCACCTGACATGACACCGGTAAAACCGTTGGCCGAGGCCATACCCAGGTCATTATGACAGTGGGTGGCAAGGGTTAAACGGCTGGTTTTTGCTGCGGCCACTTTCATCCGGTCAGCTACTTCTGCCGGGGACATGATACCGGACGTGTCCGGCAAAGAGAGAATTGAAAGGCCTGGCTGGCCTTCAAAAAAATCGATGCATAGCTTGAACAGGTCCAGCGGAGAAAGTCCGATTTCAAGTATGGCAAGTGAAATCTGTGCGTCCGGTCGTTCTGTCTTTACCTGGTTAAACAAAGCTGCAAGATAGTTTAGGTTTGTCTGAATGTCTTTGTCGCTTAAACCGGTTTTCATATGAAAATGAAAATGGGGGTCATCCACACCAGTTTGAATGAGTCTGTCAGCATCCTGCTTCAAAGCGCGGCCAAGGGCTGCTGTCCGGATGGAAAAATTTTGGTTTCTGGCATATTCCGCGGTCATACGAACAATATCAGCCTCCTTTTGAAGAGCAGGCGGGTACCCGATTTGGCTGATATCTACGCCGAGCTTTTCCTGGAACTCAAGTATCCGTATCCGCTGCTCCAGCGTAAAGACCACCCCATGAAACTGCATTCCCTCCCTTAGGGTTTCGTCAATAATCCGGATTCTTTTTTCAGGATCTGCCATGATTCTCCTTTGGGGGATTAAAATATCCGTGGATAAGATCGGGAAATTCTGCCCGCAGTTCCTCGATCATCGTTGCCATGCCCGTGGGCGGCCCGCAAGGTTCTGTATCTTCCATGATTCGGATATATCTTCTGGGATCAAAGTTTAAGTTCCGCCACTGGATCATGTCAATTTTAAGATCCCGGATAAAGTTGAACAATTCCTCTTTTTCTTTTTGTGAATCTGTAAATCCGGGGCAGTTAAGATAGTTTATGGCTACAAACCTGCCATGGCTTTTGGCGGCTTTTATGCTGTCTATGACATCTTCAAATTGGTATGATTTGGGCCTAAAGTAGGTAGTATAGCATGATTTTCGTATTGAATTCATACTTACCCGCATGCTGTCCAGGCCCGCTTTGCAGAAGCTGTCCACACGGTCCGGGATACTGGCATTGGTGTTCAGGTTGATGGTGCCTTTGTCCGTTTTGTTTCGGATCAGTTTGATTGCCCCCTCAATGGCACCGCCTGAGGTCAAAGGTTCTCCTTCACACCCCTGGCCAAAGCTGACCACAGCCTTGTCGACCTTTGCAATGTGCTCAAGAGCCACTCCTGCGATTTCTTCAGGATCAGGGATGAAAGCTATCCGATCCTGGCAGGCGCAAAGGTTGTTTTCCGTTTGGAGTGATATGCACCCCAGGCATCTGGCATTGCAGACCACTGATGTAGGAAGCGGGGCTTCATATCTTCCTAAAAAAAAATTTTTCCCGGCAGGGCAGCCATATTCCAGTGCACAGGTTTCAAGATGCCGCATAAGGCGGTTGTCCGGGTACTTCTTTTTGCACCGGTTTACTCCTTTTTGCACCCCTTGAATTGGCATTAACCGAAGGTCCTGTCTTGGTTCATCATCCACTAAAAGGGCTGCAGAGCGAAAGTCGTTTTTTCCAAACCCCACGGCTCCGTACGAAAATAAGGGTAAAGGATCATCCTTACCTGCATCGTCATAGGCACAAAAATGCTG